>JBBRQR010000040.1:0-13333 GCA_038226115.1 Sphingomonadales bacterium
CAGCGGGTTGACCGACGACCGCGCCAGCGCGACGTCGATCTCGGGCAGCGGCGCGCCGCTCGCCGGGACAGCAGCGGTCGCAACCGCCAACCAGACCGCGACGGTCTATGCCGGAATCAAGGACTTCGCTGCCCCCACGGCCGGCGGTACCTACGCAACGATCGCGGCGCTCGACGGCGTCAACATCGGCACCAATTTCATCACGCAGTCGACGGTTTCGTCGGACACCGTTCAGGCCGCGTTGGCCGGGGCGAGCGGCGCCGTCACCACGCGCAACGTCCGCCCGATGCTGACGACCGAGATCGGCGGTAATCTGACGCTTGAGACGCGAGGCAATTTGCTCGTCACCGCGCTTGAGCAGTCGACGCTCGGCGGGCTGACCTTCACTGGCGCGGGAGGCCTGCTCAATGGCAATGCCGCCGTCGATACTGCCGACGTCCACCCGATAGTGACGATCAATGTTCACGACAATACGACGTTGGCCGTGCTCGGCGATCCGTCGACCAAACCAGCCAATCTGCGCCTGATCGCGGGTAGCCTCGTCACCGGCACCGATACCGGGACGATGATCACCGGCGGCGGCATTCAGGGGCCGTACGTCAACTCGACCATCACCGCGAACCTCGAAAACACGATCAACGTCGGCAACAACGTGACGATGCTGAGCGTCGGCGATCTCAGCATCGGCGACTATGCGATCGCGACGATCACGACTAACGTCAACGTCTCGACCTATGGCGGCGTCGGTGCAGCGGGTGGAACGTCGATCGCGCAGGCGACGGCGAACAACACAATCAACATCGGCACGAACGATCTGCTCGCCGCCTACGGCGACATCACGATCGCCGCCGGGCAGAGCGGCGACGGCTTCGTCAACACCGTGCTCGCGACGCGGGCGTCGAGCGACGTCTACAACTACACCGCCCTCCCCGTCAGCACGACCGAATATGCCCGCGCGCAGAGCGACAGTAATTCGACGCTCAACATCGGCACTGGCACCGACATCCAAGGCGTCGGCAACGTCAACCTTATCGCCTATATACCGACACTCAATCCGAGCGCCTCGGGCAAGGGGCACAACCCCTATCTGTCCATCTTCGGGCTGACGTCGGACGACAGCCACCCGGTATCGAACACTTCGGCGGTGATTAATTTTGCCGGCACCGCGAACGCCGGCGTTCTCGCCAAGCAAAGCATCAACATCGCCGCCAATGGCGCGATCACTTTGGGGGGCGCACTCGCCAGTGTACCGCGCGGGTTGGCGGCGCTTGGCCAGGCGTCGCTCCAGCCGGGCAAGGCCGCCGTGGTCGGATTCTACAACACTTACAACAGCTTGCAGACGCAAATCGATACGCAACGCGCGATCCTCGCTGCCACGACCGATCCGACCGCGCGGGTGAAGGCGCAGGCCGCGATCGACGCGTTGCTGGCGCTGCAGGCGAGCGCGCCGTTCACCACGGTCACGACCACCGTTCCGGTTGGACCGCCGTCGGCGGCGGCGCTTGCGCTGCACACAGCGGAATATAACCGGATCGTCGCTCAGCTGGACGCGGTTGTTGCCAGCACCACTGCGACGACGGCCGAGAAAAATACGGCGACGGCCAATCTTGCCGTCTTGGCCGGTCTGTTCACGCAGTCGCCGACCTTGGCCTTCCAACAGGCGCTAACCTACGACGCTACGCCCGACAGAGCGGTCGACGCAGTCCCCGTCGGTGCGCAGACCATGGAGGTCGTGACCAGGGTTGGTGTCGCGGTGCCATCGGTAACGACCGCCGCGCTGTACGCCGCCGCAGGTGACCTGACGATCAGTGCAAAGACATTCAACAGTACGAACACGGGGGCCAACAGCCTGACCGCGCAGGGTGGCGCGGCGGTGACGATCACCGACGCGCGGACCGGCGCATCGAATGGAGCCAATCTCGTCGTCGGCGCGATCGACGTCCCAATTAGCCATGCGACCGGCGGTAACGTCTATTTCCTTGGCGGGGCGACAGCTCCTGCCGCGTCGCGGATCCGTTCAACCGGTGTCAACATCGCGCCGTCGGTAACGATCTCCAATACCTCGGCGATTGCCAACGGGACGCCACCGCTGATTCTGCTTAATGGACGGATCGATAACGACGGCGGCGCGGTGACGATATCGAACCTGCAGGGCGACATTGGCCAATATGCCGAGATCAACACCCTTTCGCTTAACATCATCGCGCCACAGGGCGTTTATGCGGTTCCCAATCTCGATGGTACCGCGAAGGCCGGGGCGAACCCCGAGGACCTGTGGGCCGGGTTCCAGCTCGTCAACACCAGCACGTCCGCGAACGATCTCGCCTATTTTCAAGCCAATGCCCAATTTAATGAGAATAATAAGTTTACCGATACTGGCGTGTTCAATAACTACTTACTCGCGAATGTTCGTCCGGCGGGCGACATAAATAATGCTGCCGCCAACATCGGACTGAACTACTGCGCAACCGGAGCCGGGAACTGCATAAATACGTCGCTGCTTTATACAAATGTGCCTGTGCCCAACGGCGGCGATACCCAGCTAAACGGTTCGGTGTTTCACTTTCAGAACGTGCCGATCAAAACGCTCACCCGAAGTGCAACAGCGGCGAGCGAGCCGGTCGATGGCAGCAGCGGCATCACGGCATCGGCGGTGTTCATCAATGCCAGCAGTATCAACGTCAACGGGCGCATTCGCGCGGGCGCGTCAAACTGGTCGGCGACAATCCCCGACTCGCCGGCACTGCGCAATCAGGTTAGCTTTCTCGACTTGCTGTACAGCCTCGGGGTCGGATCGACGACGCCAGTCGACGTTACTTCGTTCGTCAGCAAGACGGGCAGCGATCAGCAACTGTCGGTTCTCTATGACGAGGTCGCCAAGCAATTCGTCCTCGGCGGGGTCAAAGGCGGCGCGGCCGGCATCGTCCAGCTGACCGGCGGCATCGCCAACACCTCGGCGAGCAAGGGATCGATCGTCGTCAACAACGGGCTCGCGGCAATCAACGTGACCAACAATACAACGACGGGGCTGCAGGTTTCCACGCTCAACGCCGGCGCCCCCTCGGCCGCGACGGTGATCATCACCGACACGAACCGCAAGATAAACAATACACCGGTGACGACATGGTACATCCAGAACCCGGGCGAGACGGCGCGCCAGTTCGACAATATCAACCAGATCAACGCCGGGCTGCCGACCAGCCTCGTAGGCGCGCGCGACATCACTCCGACCAACGGTATCTTGACGTTCACGCCGGTCGACAACTTGCGGTACGTTTGGACCGACACCTTCACGGCGGCGCGGACGATCAATCGCCCCGGCAGCAATCCCTACGACTGGTCGGCGAACCCGTGGAACGTCACAGGTGGTAGCCTGACGAGCAAGGGTTTCACGACCACCAACACCGATACGAACTTTTACGATACGCGACTGACCGGCTCGATCACCGACTATATCTCCAATTCCTTTGGCATAGGGTGCAACTGCCGTGGCCTGCCCGACGGCAGCCCGTTCATTGTTTATGCGCTCGACGTCACGGGCGTTCAGGTCGTCGAGACGTCGAGTGTCAAGGCGAACAATGCGATCGGCGTCAGCTTCAACGGCAACAACTCCGGATCGATCAACATCGCGTCGCAGGGGTCGGTGTTCGTCACCGGGCGCGTCAGCAACCCGGTCGGGACGACATCGATCAGCGTCAAGGACAGCAGCGGCAATCTGGCGGGGTCGATCCAGACCGCCGGTGGGACGATCACCGCGCAGAAGCTGACGCTCGCCGCCGCATCGATCGGCAATGCGCCCGTGGGGAACGCGACGGCGACGCCGCTCGCACTCAACCTGACAACGGGTTCGACCCTCGACGTCCGCGCCAACGCCGGCCTGAACCTCGCGATCACCGGAGTCGCCAACCTCGTCAACATCAGCGCGCTGAACGGCGATGTCACAATCAGCGCGACACAGGGCGTGTATGCGGCAGCGGGCGGCAACGCGATCGTCGGCGACAACATCACGCTCGCGGGCGGTTCGGGTGGCGTCGGGACGTCGGCGGCGCCGCTCAGGATTGCCGCCACCTTGCAGTCGACCGGAACCACGGACCACGGCATCCTCAACGCCAGCGCGATCCAAGACATCGCCGTCACCAAGACCACCGGCGATCTGTTGCTCGGCGAGGTCGTCTCGTCGAACGGCTCGGTAATCCTGACAGCAAATACCGGCAGCATCTTGAATGCCTTGACCGCCTTCACCGTCGACACGGCCAACGCCAGCGCGCTCGCCAATCTGTGGCAGGATCTCAAGCTGCAGGATCAGGCTGGCGCTATCGCTCGGACGATCGTGCCATTCGAGAAGACCGTCGACGCCGAATATCGCGCATATTGGGCGATCCAGCAGAACGCGACGATTGTCGGCGGAGTCGTGGCGCTCGATCCGAGCCAAACGCTGCTGTTCTCGGGGTCGGCGTTCGCCAAGGGTCAGACGCTGACCACCGCCGACCACAGCCTGCTTGCGCAGATCGTCGCCAACTCGACGATCACCAGCGGGGCGACACCGAGCGTGACGCTTACCGATACGCAGCAAGGCGTCTTCAGCGACCAAGTCAGGACGGCGCTCAACCTGACACGCGCGCCGACCGCGAGCGAAATCAACACCTATGTGCAGGGCCAATATTCGACCTATTACGCCGCAACGACGACGTATGTCGCCGCCGAGAACACGCGCATCTTCGCCTTCGTCAACGACCGTTCGACCTTCACCGCCGGGGCACCCGCGGGCTTCTTCACCGCGCCAGTCGCGGCGACCCCCTATGCCTACGTCCTGACCCGCGCCAGCGACGCCGCGCTGTACGATCGTCTGACGTACGGTGCCGGCGCGTGGACGAGCAGCCAGCTAGCCAATTCGATCAACGCCAACGCGCTCGTCCCGGTTAGCAACACCAATATCCTGCGGCAGGCACCGAACGCGGCGGCCAAGTCGGTCACCCTGCAGGCACCGACCGGAGCGATCGGCAATAATCTGGCGCTCAACATCACGGCGGCGGACGGCACGATCAGTGCCGATGGCGGATCGGTCGTCGTCGACATTCGCCGTCCAGAGAACTTGACCGACACTGTCAGGGCGCTGCTCGCGGCGGCGGCTCCCGGCGACCTCGTGATTAATTCGAGCGGCGGCATTCCGGTTTCGGTGACGATTTCCTTGCCCCACCTCGTCGGCGTCAACACGACGGGCAACATCACCGCGACTGCCGCCGGGAATATCTTCCTCGGCAGCAACAATGCCGGCGTCCTGCGCCGGATCGATTCCGACAATGGTCAGGTCCGCCTTAACTTCGGCGGCGCGCTGACCAACAACGCTCCGACCGGCGACACGGCGGTCAAGGGCGGGTTCCTGATCCTCGAGGCGGCCAACGGCGACATCGGCACGTCCGTGCGGCCGTTGACGACGAGCATTTATTACGATGCCGCCGGCCAACCGACGCCGACCCTCAATTCGGTTCGCGGCATCAACGTCTATCTTTCGGAGATCCTCGATTCGCGCTCGCCGACCCGACTCGAGGCAAACGACCTCCGACTCGGGGTTGGGTTTGCCAGCGGTGCCCTCAATCTTGCGGCCCCCACCGGGGCGATCAGTTCGGCCTTGCCCTATGCCGCCAACACGGTCCGGCTGCAGGGGAATACGGTCGTGTTCGCCGCCGCTGGCGACATCGGCACCACCACGACACCTCTTCAAGTCCAGGCTTCGGGGCTGACGACGGCCACCGGTAGAAACCTGTACCTGCACAACCCCGCATTGCTGCGATTCGGGGCATCTGCCTTGACCGGCTTCACCGCGCTAACCGGGGGTGGCTATACTTTCACCGACATCTTCACGACCGCTGGCGGCATCACGATCGCGTCGACTGGACCGGTGACCCTGTCCGCCCCCGCGACGGCGACCACTGCGGCGGGGTCGATCCTCGGCACCAATGGTGCGGTGACCATCGACGCAACGTCGATTTCGCTCGGGAACGGCGCGCGGATCGCGATGACCGGTGCATCAGCGGGGCTTGTTTCGCTTAACTCGACCACGGGTCCGATCGCACTCGACACCGGCGCGTCGCTCGTCGGTTCCGCGTTGACCCTGCAATCGGCAACTTCGGTCGCCGTCGGCGCGTCGAATACGTTGACCGCTGCGAACGGCAACATTGCCATAACGCCGACGACGACCCTGACCGTCGGCGACAATAGCGTGTTCAACGCCACGGGCGCGATCAGTCTGGGGGGCCAAAACACCCTGCTCGGGTCGCGCGACACGCTGACTGCCGGGGGCTCGATCTTGCTCACGTCCGCTCAGTCGATCATTGGCGGCACGTTCAACACGCTTAGCGCGGGCGGGCCGCTCACCGTCGTCGCCGGGACTGTCGGCTTTGGCAATTCGCTGAAGGCCACTGCGGGGGCGACGGCGGTTGCGTTCACCAGCACCGTCAGTACGCTTGCGATCGGCGACAACAGCAGCGTGACCGGCCCGGTCGTCAGCATGACCGCCAAAACCAACCTCGGCGTCGGTTCGAGCGTGGCGTTTACCGCCAAGACCGGCAGCGTCGGCTTCAGCGCAACGTCGATCCGGCTGGGGTCGCAGGATAGCCTTACCGCCGCGCAAAACGTCGACATCGTCGACACGGGAACCCTGACGGCAGGCGACGGTCTCGCCCTGAACGCGACGACCGGGACGGTGACCGTAACCGCCGGCGACGCGTCTTTCGGGCAAGCACTTTCGGCGCAGTCGCCCGGTCAGATCACCTTCACCACGACCCAGGGCGCGTTGACCATGATCGGCGGCGAGACGATCCGCGCGCAGTCGCTGACGCTGGCCGCAAAATCGACGCTGTCGCTGGGCAATTCGGCACAGATAACTTCAACGAGCCTACTCAAGGCGACGGGAGCCAACATCATTCTTGGTGCGAGCGACATGCTAACCGCCAGCGGTGCACTCAGCCTCGCTGCGCTTGGCGGGGTCACCGCCAATGGTCCGGCGACGCTGTCGTCGCTCGGATCGACGCTCGCGGTCAGCGGCCAAACGATCAACTTCGCTGGCGCGCTCACCGCCAACGCCGCTGCCGCGATGACGTTCAATGCCTCCGCCGGTTCGGTGCAGTTGGGATCGAACTCGAACATCCGCGCTTCGAACTCGCTTGTGTTGACCGGGCCGAGCGGGCTAACCGTCGGGTCGGGGTCGCTCGTCTCGGTTGGGTCGAACCTTAACTGGACCGCCTACCAGCCCGCGACGTTCGGGGCCGGGGTCCGCATCACTGTCGGCGGCGCGGTCACGGGCACGTCGACCTCGCTCAGCTTCGGCTCGCAGGCGATCCTGACCGCCAACGGCGCGATCGGGCTAACGACAACCGGCGGTGGGATGCTGCTCGGCGCGCTGCAAAGCAATCTGGGCGGTGGAACGGCGATCAATCTCACCAGCGCGGGATCGATCCTCGGTAACAACGACGGGCAGACCAACTTGACGACGAGCGGCTCGGCGGGGCTACTGTTAAGTGCGAACGGCGACATCGGCTCGTCGCAGACGGCATTGTCGATCCGGACCCAGGGGCTGACCTCGTCGAGCCGTGGCAGCACGTGGCTCCGCAGCCTCGGCAACTTGCTGACGCGTAAGACCACGGGCACCGGCCCAATCACCATCAACGGTCAGCGCGTAGCGTCGAACTGACCGGAATTGGACGAGATAGGCGTGACCGCTACGCATCGTCTGCTTCAAAACAGTTGCGAGGATTGATGCGTTCAGGGTGGGTCGCCGCTTTTCCGTCGCGGGTAAGCTTCGTGCCATTGGCGCGGGGGACCGTGCTGCTGATGTCACTGCACACGGCGGGTTTCGCACAAACGGTGCCGCCGACGGTCAACCCGGGGGCGATCTCGGGCGGTCTGATCGGCAAAGGCGAAGCCGCCGACAGGGCCGGACTGCCGCCCGCAACACCGCCGACCCCCATCCCGCCGTCACGCGCGGATGCATCGGGCCCGGCCTTTCCAGTGACCGCAGTCAAGGTGCCCGCGTCGCGCTTTCTGACGGCGGCGGAAATCGAAGCCTTGACCGCCCCCGTCATTGGCAAGAACGTCACCCTCGCCGACCTGCAGGCGGTGGTCGATAAGATCAACGCGCTTTACGCCAAGCGCGGCATCCTGACCGGGCGGGCGTTCTTGCCACCACAGCGTGTCAGCCGGGGCGTCGTGGAGATCGCGCTCGTCGAATCGAAGCTCGGCAACGTCATTATTACGAAAGGCCGCTACACCCGCGCGGACTATGCGCGCCGACGCGTCGAGACGAAGACCGGCGAAACGCTCGATACGCGCCGGTTGCAACGCGATATCGGGCGGTTTAACCGCACAAACGAGGCGCAGATTCAGGCGTCATTATCGCCCGGTAGCGCACTCGGCACGACCGACCTTGAGCTGCTGCTGAAAGACCCGAACCGCAATCTCCTCCAGTTCTTCGTCGACAACAACGGCTACAACACAACCGGACGCGTCGAAGGCGGGGTTGTATTCCGTCGCAACCGTGTCCTCTTCGACGGTGACAACGCCTCGGTTTACCTTGTCGGGTCGCAGGGCAGCATCACCGGAAATTTGTCGTACACGCTACCCGTCAACGCGTCGGGCGGACGATTCGGCCTGAGCGTATCGCATAGCAGGATCCGCGTGATCGCCGGATCGGCTGCTACCCTCGACATCGTCGGGCAAACGACGACAGTCAGTGGCAATCTCAGCCAGCCGCTTGTTTCGCGCGATAATTGGAGCCTGTCGGCCGTGGCGTCGGGATCATATATAGACTCGGCCAGCACGATCAGCGGGATGACGATCGACAGCGCGCGCCTCTACAAGGCGTCCGGCGGGCTGTCGGCGACGCGAACGTTGGGGCGGTGGGCCCGGCTGACGGGGGATGTGCTCGGCTCGGGCGTCACTGTGTCGTACGACACGGGAAGCGGCGCGGGCAGTTTTTGGACGACCAACGCCGATTTCGACTTCGCCACTATCGCATGGCACGGGCTCAACCTCCATGTCAGCGGAGCGGCGTCTTACGTGAGCAAAACGAACGTCCCCGGCACGCAACTTTTCCAGATCGGCGGCGATAGCTCGGTGCGCGGCTATGAGCCGGGGTTTGCGACCGGATATGCGGGCTACTTCGTTCGCTCCGAACTCCACGTTGCTCTTCCCGCGGTCAAGAAATATGCCGATACCTTCATCTTCGGCGACGTCGGTGAGGTATGGGCCTCGGGCAGCAACCACTTCAGCGGCCGTAGCGCCGGGGTCGGCATCAACCTATATCCGTTCCGACACGTGGTACTGCAAGGCAGCTACGCGCATGCCTTCGGCAGCGTCGCCGCGACCCAATCGAGCGATCGCATCGACGCAAAGGCAGTGCTCCAGTTTTGACCGCCGGTACTGCTCGTCAGACGGTTCAATTACCGAGCAGCCACCGCTGGGCAGGGTCGACTGGGCCACGGCATTATAGGCGCGGTTGATTCGCCATTTGGTTCAGTTCGGTCTTATGCCGATTATAGCACAGTAATCGACACAGTGTGCCACAGCACGACCGCGGCCGACGAGATCAATAACTTAGAAAAACTTGGTCGGGGAGACAGGATTCGAACCTGCGACCCTCTGGTCCCAAACCAGATGCGCTACCAGGCTGCGCCACTCCCCGAACCGGCCGCCGTATCCGCCAGCCACCGCAGCGCATAGCAGACCGACGCTGCCGTGCAATGGTCGATCGGTCGGATATTAATTTTGTCGAAAGGCAACATTTTTCTGTCTGCGTTATATTTTCATTTACAATACTCAAGTCACGCAATAAGCGCATTGTATTCGATCCGTAATAATCTACAACGCGCCGCATATCGGCTTCCCCGAGGAAACTACAATGAACGAAGCGCATGACAACACCGAGCTTTTGTCGCTCACCGCCGACATCGTCAGTTCGCATGTATCGAACAACTCGGTCGCCGTGTCCGACCTGCCCAGCCTGATCACCAATGTTTATGCGGCGCTGTCGGGCCTTGGCACTGCGGCGGTGCCCGCGAAAGTCGCGCAGGAGCCGGCGGTTTCGGTGCGTGCATCGATCAAGCCCGACTATATTGTCTGCCTCGAAGACGGCAAGAAGTTGAAGATGCTCAAGCGTCACCTGATGACGAGCTATGGACTGACGCCCGACGCCTATCGCGCCAAGTGGAATCTGCCGAGCGATTATCCGATGGTCGCGCCAAGCTATGCCGAGCGTCGCCGCGACCTCGCTATCCGCATCGGCCTTGGCAACAAGCGTCCGGCCACCGCCGCTGCGCCTGCGGCCGCCAATAAGACACGGACGCCGCGCAAGGCCACCGATCCGGCCAAGGGCTGACCCGGTGGCGACCGCCGCGCCGCGCTGGATCACGCGCGGTGTGCTGGCGGCCGCCTATCTCGTCGCCGGGGCGGCACATCTGATGTCTCCCGGCGGCTTTCTTGCGATCACTCCGTCGTGGGTTCCCGCCGCGCCGTTGATGATCGCGTTCACCGGCGTGTGCGAGCTTGCGGGGGCCATCGCCCTGCTGACGACGCGCTTCCGCTGGTGGGCGGGCGTCATGCTCGCGCTGTACGCGATGTGCGTCTTTCCGGCGAACGTCCATCATGCGCTCGCGCATGTCGCCGTCGGTGGCGCGACCCTTGGCTGGGCCTATCATGCGCCGCGATTGCTGTTGCAGCCGGTGATCGTGTGGTGGGCGCTCTATGCCGGGGCGGTGGTCGACTGGCCATTCAACGCAAAGGGCCGCCCGGACGATGCCGGACGGCCCCCATTGCCGGTGCAGAACCGGAATTAGGCGGACGTCACCACAGTGACACCAATCGCCGAAACGGTCCGCGACGCGAGACAATGAGACACTGGATCACCTCCTTTCAAGTCGTTGGCTGGGACGTCGATTGTCGCGTCGTGCGCGCGTGATTGCAAGCCCCGCGCGCATCGTCGGCGTCCGCGTCGGCAAGATCGCTCCACTCGGTCCGCGTCGCGTGCGAAGTGCGTTTAACAAGATACCCGTTGCCGGACGGGTCGCGGCGGGCCTGCTCGGCTTCGACGGCGACGCCCAGGCCGATCTTCGCGTTCACGGCGGGCGCGACAAAGCCGTCTACGCCTACCCCGCCGCCGCTTATGCCGCATGGCGGGCGGCAGTTCCGCACCACGCCGACCGGCTGACCGACGGGGCGATGGGCGAGAACCTGACGGTCGACGGCTGGGGCGACGGCGACGTGCATATCGGCGACCGCGTCCGCATCGGGTCGGCGGTGCTGCAGTTGAGCGAGCCCCGGATGCCGTGCTTCAAGATCGGCCTCGCGTTCGGCGATCCGGCGATGGTCCGCGCTTTCGCCGAAGTCGGCGTCAGCGGCTGGTATTACCGGGTCGTCGAGCCGGGAATGGTCGGGGTCGACGACAGCGTCGAACTGGTCGACCGCACCACCGAGTGGACGATCGCGCGGTTCTTCGCGATCGTCACCGCCGGACGTGTCGGCGACGACGATCTGGCCGCGATCGCTGCGCTCGACGGCATCGCTGGCGGCTGGCGCGACAAGGCGATCCGGCTGTTGAGCAAGCGCCGCAACGCCTGACCGGCACCGCCCCGCCCTGTATCACCCTGCCGGTGGGCCCGGAGGGATTCGAACCCCCAACCAAGCCGTTATGAGCGGCCGGCTCTACCATTGAGCTACAGGCCCCGACCGGCAGCGTTCATTCCCCTAAAGCGGGAGCGCGCGCGATGGAACCGGCAATTTCGGTAGCGTGGCCTCGATCAACGCCGCTCAGGCGACGGCGTGCTTCGCATTTGCCGGTTCGGCGAGCCCGTCATGCGCGAGAAACCGTTCGGCCTCCAACGCCGCCATGCACCCCATGCCGGCCGCCGTTACCGCTTGGCGAAAGACCTTGTCGCGGACGTCGCCGGCGGCGAACACGCCGGGAACCGACGTCGCCGTCGAATCCGGCGCGGTCAGAATATAGCCGTCGTCGTCCATCGCGAGAGCGTCGGCGAACAGTCCTGTCGCCGGGACGTGGCCGATCGCCACGAACAAGCCGTCGACATCGAGGTGGCGCCGCGCCTCCGTCGTCGTATCGGCGAGTTCGATCCCGGTAACGCCGAGCGGCATGTCGGTCCCGACAACCGCGACCACTTCGGCGTTCCAGATCATTTCGATCTTGGGGTTGGCGGCAAGGCGCGACTGATTGGTGCGGTCGGCGCGGAGGGTTTCGCGCCGATGGATCAGATAGACTTTGGCGGCGAAGTTGGTGAGGAACAGCGCCTCCTCGACGGCGGTATTGCCGCCACCGACAACGGCGACCGTGCGCCCGCGAAAGAAAAAGCCGTCGCACGTCGCGCACGCCGAGACGCCGAACCCGCGGAAGCGCGTTTCCGACGGCAGCCCGAGCCACCGCGCCTGTGCGCCCGTCGCGATGACGAGGGTGTCGGCGAGGTAGCGGTTGCCCGAGTCGAGCATGACGGCGAACGGACGCTGCGACAGATCGACAGTCGTGGCGATGTCGGCGATCAGCTCGACCCCGACGTGGCGCGCCTGATCCGCCATCCGCACCATGAGGTCGGGGCCGAGGACGCTGGTGTCGCCGGGCCAGTTTTCGACATCGGTCGTAATCGTCAACTGACCGCCGGGCTGGAGCCCTTCGATCAGCACCGGCGCGAGCGCGGCGCGGGCGGCATAGATCGCCGCCGTATACCCCGCAGGGCCGGCGCCGAGGACAAGAAGCTTGGTGGGAATATCGGTCATCGGCTTCATCTAGGACGGCCACCGCAAAGCGCAACAAATTGCGGTGGTGCGAAACATTATGATAGTCACGCGCATCAATCCGTCGCATTGATTGCGCCATGCACCGTTCGCGCCTTCAACTCGACCCGGTCGATCGGATCATCGTCGCCCAGCTTCAAGCCGAGGGGCGGATCACCAACGTCGACCTTGCGACCCGCGCCGGGCTGACCGCGCCACCATGCCTGCGCCGCGTCCGCGCGCTCGAGGAGGCAGGGGTGATTCGCGGTTATCACGCCGATCTCGACCCGACCGCGCTCGGCTATGGCATTACCGTATTTGCGATGGTCAGCCTGAAAAGCCAGGCCGAGGACGACCTGCGCGCGTTCGAAGACCATGTTGCGACGCTGCCCGAGGTCCGCGAATGCCACATGCTCAACGGCGAGATCGACTTCATTCTGAAGATCGTCGCGCATGATTTGCACGAGTTCCAACGCTTCCTGACGCGCGAACTGACCGCCGCGCCGAACGTCGAGCATGTCCGGACGTCGCTGACGATCCGCGCGTCGAAGGTCCTGCCGGG
>JBBRQR010000041.1:0-13295 GCA_038226115.1 Sphingomonadales bacterium
GATTCTCGTCGGCGCGGGCGGGTTCGCTTATGAGGAAGCAGCATCGATCTGCAACTGCGCCGTCGGCACGATCAAGAGCCGCGTTGCCCGCGGTCGGGCGGCGCTCGAAATTATCCTGACCGAGGGGTTGCTGCCCTCGCGGCGGCTCGACGCCGATGCCCATGGCGTATCGCCGCTCAACCAGATCATGGGGCAGGTCGACACCCTTGCCCGGGGGTAGCAGCTAACTTTCGATCGGTGGCAACCATTTTGTTCTCTAACTGCGGCGGCGAGAACCCGGTAGTTAGCGGACTAGACGTCGACGTTTGATGCTTCGCGGCCGGTGATGGGTCCTAACCGTGGGTGGCGAGGCAGATCGCGCCAGCGGCAATCGTCGCGGCGCCGACGATCCGCTGCCGCGTGACCGGCTCGCGCAGCGCGATCGCGCCGATCAGGGCGGCGAACACGATGCTCGTCTCACGCAGCGCCGACACCTGGCCCATCGGCGCGCGGCTCATCGCCCAGATCGCTGTCCCGTAGCCGACGGCACCAAAGATGGCGGCGAGCGCGACAAGCGCCCCTGGTCGGCCTCGAGGCAGCGCGGGAAGGCGACGACGGATGCCGAAATAGACAAGCGGCATCAACACTCCGGCGGCGACAGCCTGCCACGCGGCATAAGCGGCGGCATGCTGCGCAAGCCGGACGCCGACGCCGTCGGTGACCATGTAGCTGGCGGTGAACGATCCCGCCGCGACGGCGGCGAGCGTCGAGCGCAGGTCGGGCCGGTCTCGGCCAAGACCAAGGATGAGGATACCGCTTGAAACTAGCACAACTCCGGCCGTCCCGGCCATTCCGATACGCTCGCCAGCGAAAATCGTTGCGCCGACGGTGACGAGCAACGGCGCAGTGCCGCGTGCGATCGGATAGACGTGGGCGAGTTCGCCGGTGCGGTAGGCCCGGATGAGGAAGAGGCAATAGCCGATTTGAAGGGCCGCCGACGCACCCAGAAAGCGCCAACTCGCTTTCGCTGGCGGGGGCAGCGCGAGGGCGAGTGGAAGGGCGAACAGTGCGCCGATCGCACACATCATCGTCACCGACCACAGCCGGTCGGCGCCACCCCGCAGGATCGCATTCCAAGTCGCATGAAGGAGCGCGGCGGCGAGCAGCAGGATGACGATTACCGGCGACATGCGATCGGTCCGAATAAGAAGGAGGAGCGGCCGTAGCGAGCGTCGACGGCACCACGCCAGAATTGCCCCATAGACTAGCCCTAGCGACTATGACTATCGGCCGGTCGCATAATGATCGATTTAGCGAGCGCCGCTGGCCCCGGCGGCGCGGAAGCTGCACAATCGCGCGATGGAGCCGTTCGCCTTTGCCCAACCGCTTGCCGAAGCTATCGCCCGGGCCGAGGCGAATTCGCCATATCTGCGCGGGTTGATCCGACGGCGGGGGGCCACGCTCGCGCGGATCGCGGCGGATGGCTTCGATGCCGCACTCGCAGCCGCGATGGCGTTCGATCCCGCGCTGCCAGTCGCCGAGCGGCTGCGCGTAGCGAAGGCCGATGTCGCACTGATCACCGCGCTCGCCGACTTGGCGGGGGTGTGGCCGCTCGAGCGGGTGACGGCGGCGCTGTCGGCTTTTGCCGATGCCGCGCTCGACGCGAGCATCGCCGCCGCACTTGCTGAACGCGGGGCGGCCAATGCGGGCTTCGTCGCGATCGCGCTCGGCAAACTCGGCAGTCACGAACTCAACTATTCGTCCGACGTCGACCTGATCCTGCTCTACGACCCCACCGTTATCCCCATCCGTCCGCGCGAGGACCATGCCGATGCCGCCGTCCGCATCGCGCGCCGCGTCGTCGCGCTGATGGCCGACACGACCGGCGGCTATGTCTTCCGCGTCGACTTGCGGCTGCGTCCGTCAAGCGAGGCTACGCCGATCGCGCTACCGGTCGCGGCGGCCGAACATTATTATCAGTCGGAGGCCGAGACGTGGGAGCGGACCGCGTTCATCCGGGCGCGGTCGTGCGCGGGCGACGTTACGCTGGGGCAGGCATTCCTCGCCGCGATCCGCCCGTTCGTCTGGCGGCGGAGCCTCGACTATACCGCGATCCGCGACATTCAGGCGGTCAGCCTGCGCATCCGCGATCATTTCGAGGGCGGCCAAACCGTCGGGCCGGGGTTCGACCTCAAACGTGGGCGGGGCGGCATCCGCGAGGTCGAGTTCTTCGCACAGGTCCACCAGTTGATCTGGGGCGGGCGCGACCCCGCGTTGCGCGCACCCGCGACCCTCGACGCGCTGGCGGCGCTGGCGGCTGCGGGCAAGATCTCCGACGACGACGCCGGTGTCCTTGGTGACGCGTATCGTTTCCTCCGCACGCTCGAACACCGTGTCCAGATGATCGCCGACGCGCAAACCCACGCCGTCCCGACTGTCGCTGCCGCGCGCGCCGCGGTGGCGGGCCTCGACGGCGGTGATTGGCGGAGCATCGAGCGCGACCTGAAGCGCCACGTCGCGGCAGTGGCATCGCGCTACGACCGGCTGATCGCGGCGGCGGGCGAGGGTCGTGCTCGTGTCCCCGCCGCTCCGGCGGCGCTGGCCACATGGCTCAAGACAGCCCGGCTCGATCCGGGCGTCGCCACAATGATCGCGCGGTGGCGGTCGGGGCGGTATCGCGCGCTGCGTTCGGACGACGCGCGCGCCGCATTCGAGGGCTTGCTGCCCGATCTCCTCGCGGTGCTGGCAGCGGCGGGCGATCCCGGTCACGCCGCCGCGCGGCTCGATTCGTTACTCGCCGACCTGCCCGCCGGGGTGCAGTTCTTCGCGCTGCTCGCCGCCAATCCGAAGCTGCTCCCGCTGCTCGGGCGCCTCCTTGGGGTCGCGCCGGTCCTTGCCGATGCGTTGGCGCGGCGTCCGGCGCTGTTCGACGCGCTGCTCGCCCCCGACAGCTTCGCGCCGTTGCCGGGAAGCGACGCGCTCTCCGCCGACCTCACCGCGACGATCGGCACCGCCACCTTCGAGGAGACGCTCGACTGTGTCCGACTATGGACCGCCGACCTGCGTTTTCGTCTCGGCGCGCAGCTCGTCGAGGGGCGCGACCCGATCGGCGTCGGGGCCGACCTCAGCGATGTCGCCGATGCCGGAGTTGCGGCGTTGGCGGCGGCGGTCACGACCGACCTTGCGCGCACCCACGGTAGCATCCCCGGCGGACGCCTCGTTGTCGTCGCGCTCGGGCGCTATGGCGGGCGAGCGCTGAGCCACGCGAGCGACCTCGACCTGATCTATCTATTCACCGGCGACCATGCAGCGGAGTCGGACGGGGCGAAGCCGCTCGGCGCGACGGTCTGGTTTCAACGCGCCGCGACGCGGGTGACGGCGGCGCTGTCGGTCGCCACCGCTGCGGGGGCGCTGTACGAGGTCGACACGCGGCTTCGCCCGTCAGGGGCGAAGGGGCTGCTTGCCGCCACCGTCGCCAGCTTTGCGCGCTATCAGGCGGATGAGGCCGAGACGTGGGAGCATATGGCGCTGTGCCGCGCGCGCGTCGTCGCGGGCGATGCCGCTGACCGGGCCGAGGTTGCGGCGGTGATCGCGGCGGTCCTCGATCGCCCGCGCGACGCTGTTCGGCTGCGCGCCGACGTGCTGGCGATGCGGCGCGACATCGTTGCCGCGAAGCCGGGTGGCGGGGGGTGGGACGTCAAGCTCGCGCGCGGTGGGCTCGTCGATGTCGAATTCATCGTCCATTACCTCCAGTTGCGCGAACGGACCGCCTTCACCCCCGACCTCGGTGCGGCGCTGGCCGTGCTTGTCGCCGCCGGATACGCCCCCGCCGCGCTGGTTGCCGCCCACGTGACGCTGACGCGGGTGCTTGGCGTCCTCCGTCTCGTCGGTCCGCTACCGCGACCCGTCGCCGCGCCGGTCGCCGCCCTGCTCGCGCACGCCACCGGCACCGCCGACCTCGTGGGTGCCGAGCACGAAGTCGGACTCGCCAAGGCCGCCGTTCGTGCGGCATGGAGCGACGTGTTCGCAACCGGAGACTGAGCCATGGATATCGGCGATCCCGCCCCCGCCTTCGACCTGCCCACGGATGGTGGCGCGCCTGCCAGCCTCGCCGCGCTCAAAGGGCGGAAGGTCGTGCTTTATTTCTACCCCAAGGACGATACGCCGGGTTGCACGACGGAGGCGATCGCCTTCACCGCGCTCAAGGACGCCTTCGCCGCCGCCGATACGACGGTGATCGGGGTGTCGAAAGACTCGGTCGCCGCCCACGCCAAGTTCCGCGCCAAGCATAGCCTCGGCATCGACCTCGGCAGCGACCCCGAGGGCAGCGTCGTCGCGGCCTATGGCGCGTGGGTCGAAAAGAGCATGTACGGCAAGAAATACATGGGGATCGACCGCGCGACGTTCCTGATCGCGCGCGATGGGACGCTCGCCGCCGCATGGCGCAAGGTGAAGGTTCCCGGCCACGCCGACGCCGTCCTCAAGGCGGCGCAGGGCCTGGCATAAAGCTCAGCTCTTGAAGCGCGGTTTCCCGAGATAGTCGCGCTTGCCGAGTGGAACGCCGTTCGCGCGCAGGATGTCATAGGCTGTCGTCGCGTGGAAATAGACGTTGGGCAGGCTGAACGACAGCAGGAAGTCTTCGGCAAGATACGGCACGCGGCGTTCACCGAAGACGAAGGCGGTGTCGTGGCCGATCAGCGCGTCGACTTCGCCCTCGTCGATCGCTGCGAGTGCCGCGGCGGCGTCGGCGAGGCACGCGTCCATCGCGGCGAAGTCGGTGGGATAGGCCCCCATGTCGGGGCGAAACTCGCCGCTGCGGGCGCCGTCGAGCGCGCCGACGCTGTGCGCCGCGACCGACTTCACCTGATAGCCGAGCGGCAGCATATCGGGTGCGAGCCGCGCGTTGGTGAGCGTCGCCGGATCGATCCCGCGTTCGGCGGCGAAGGCAACGCCCTTGGCGAGGACCCCACGAGTGGCGTCGATCGCCTGACGGCTCGGGGCGACGAAGGCGGTGTAGAGCGTGATCATTCGTGTTTCCCTAGGCGGACGATGATGGCGGCAGCGACTGCCAATAACAGGATCGCGCTCGCTTCGAACACGATATTCTCCGGCGCCATATTCTTGCCCTGGAGGACGATCAACCGGGCGAGCGCGGTGATGGCGATGAAGATCGGGTAGACGAAAGCGCTGCCCTTGCCGGTGTAGAACACGCCGACCATGCCGACGACCTCGGTATACAGGAACATCAGGAGGATGTCGGCGAGGTTGATTTCCTGCACCTGGACGACGCGAACGACCTCGGTGGCGGCGGCAAGCAGGGTCATCCCGGCGATCACGATCAGCAGCCCGTGTTCGACGAGGCTGAACGCGCGACCCGCGAGCACGGTGCGATGCGACGGCGGCGGATCGGCGGGCAGCGCTACCTCAGCCGGGGGGACGGCGGTTTCGGAGTCGATCATCGATCCTCCCGGTTCGTGCGAATGCGCCCGAAGTGGACGGCGAGCAGACAGCCCGTCGTAAAGAAGCCGACGGCAAGTGCGATTCGCCCGAGGCGCGGATCGGTCATATCGAGCCACGGCATCAGGTAGACGCCAAGCGACAGGTTCGCTGCGCCCCACAGGAAGTTGAGCAGCGGCGACGACAGGCCCTTGCCCGGCGGACCGGCGAACGGTGTCGGAAATGCCTCGCCGCGCAGGCCGCTCGCGAGATGGGGAATCGCGTTGCACAACAGCGCGCCCGCAAGGACGAGGAGCACGTAGGGCACGACAGCGGTCAAGTCGCCGCCTCCATCATCGCGGGGAACGCGCCCTCGTGCGCGGCGCGGAGGGCGGCGAGGGGGATCGATTGAATGCCGCCGCGATCGACGAGGTCGAAAGCGACCGTGTCGCCGCCGGTGGTTCCGATCGGGATTGCGATCAGTCCGGCGGAGCGCGCTCGGGTGACGATCGGCGCTGCATCGGCGGTCGTCACGATGTAGCGGCCTTGGTCCTCGCCGAACAGAATCGCAGCGGGATTGGCGATTTGCGGGACAACCGTCATTTTGAAGCCTTGCCCTCCCGCGAGCGCCATTTCGGCGAGCGCGACGGCGGCGCCTCCGTCGGACACGTCGTGGACGGCGGAGACGGCACGCTCGGCAATCAGCGCCGCGACGAGGTCGCCCGCTGCGCGCTCGTGAGCGAGATCGACCGGGGGCGGCGGGCCGTCCTCGCGTCCGTGGATTTCGCGCAACCACAGCGACTGGCCGACATGGCTGTCGGAATGACAGATCAGCACGATCGCCTCCCCCGCTGTCTTGAACCCCATCGTCATTGCCTTGGCATAATCCTCGATCAGCCCGACCCCGCCGATTGCTGGGGTCGGCAGGATGCCGGTGCCGTCGGTTTCGTTGTAGAGGGACACGTTGCCGCTGACGACGGGGAAGTCGAGCGCGCGGCACGCTTCCGCCATCCCCTCGATGCAGCCGACGAACTGCCCCATGATCTCGGGGCGCGTCGGATTGCCGAAGTTCATGCAGTCGGTGATCGCGAGCGGTTGCGCACCGACCGCGATCAGGTTGCGCCACGCCTCCGCGACCGCTTGCTTGCCGCCCTCGACCGGATTCGCGAAACAATAGCGGGGGTTACAGTCGGTCGTCATGGCCAGCGCCTTGCGCGTCCCGTGAACACGCACCACCGCGGCATCGCCACCGGGACGCGCCACGGTATCGGCCCCGACCATGTGGTCGTACTGCTCCCAAATCCACCGCTTCGACGCGATGTCGGGGCACGCCATCAGCGTCAGCAGATCGGCGGCAAGATCGGTCGATTCGGGCACATCCTTGAGCGGCGCACGCGGCGGTGTCGGCACCCATGGCCGGTCGTACAGTGGGGCCTTGTCGGCGAGCGGCCCGAGCGGAATATCGGCGACGACAGCCCCGTCGAACGTCAGGACAAGGCGTTCGGTGTCAGTCACTTGGCCGATAACGGCGAAGTCGAGTTCCCACTTGCGGAAGATCGCTTCGGCGAACGCCTCGCGCCCCGGCTTGAGCACCATCAGCATCCGCTCCTGGCTCTCGCTCAGCATCATTTCGTACGGCGTCATGTGCGTCTCGCGGACCGGAACCGCGTTCATGTCAAGTTCCAGCCCGACGCCGCCCTTCGACGCCATCTCGACGCTCGACGACGTCAGCCCCGCCGCGCCCATATCCTGGATCGCGACGATCGCGTCCGACGCCATCAATTCGAGACACGCCTCGATCAGCAATTTCTCGGTAAAGGGGTCGCCGACCTGAACCGTCGGGCGCTTGTCCTCGTCGCCTTCGGTGAATTCGGCCGACGCCATCGTCGCACCGTGGATGCCGTCGCGCCCGGTCTTCGAGCCGACGTAAACCACTGAATTCCCGACGCCTGCCGCCGCCGAATAGAAAATCTTGTCCTGCCGCGCGACGCCGACTGTCATCGCGTTGACGACGATATTGCCGTTGTACGCCGCATGAAAATTGGTCTCGCCGCCGACGGTCGGCACGCCGACGCAGTTGCCATACCCACCGATGCCCGCGACGACTCCTTTGATTAAATGCTTCATGCGCGGTGCGTCGATCGCCCCGAAACGCAGTGCGTTGAGGTTGGCGACGGGCCGCGCCCCCATCGTGAAGACGTCGCGCAAAATGCCGCCGACGCCAGTCGCCGCGCCCTGGTACGGCTCGATGAAGCTTGGATGGTTGTGGCTTTCCATCTTGAAGATCGCCGCATCGCCGTCGCCGATGTCGATGACCCCGGCATTCTCGCCGGGACCGCAGATCACCCACGGCGCGGTCGTCGGCAGCTTTTTTAGGTGGAGGCGGCTCGATTTGTAACTGCAATGCTCCGACCACATCACCGAAAAGATGCCAAGTTCGAGCAGGTTCGGGACCCGACCAAGGCTGGCGACGACTTCGTCATATTCGGTCGTCGTCAGGCCGTGATCGGCGACGATCTGTGGGGTAATATCCGTCATTGCCCGCAAATAGCCGAGCCTGCCGCAACTGTCATTCCCCCGTTACGATGTTTCTGCTATGTTCTGCTGCGACTCGAGCGGGAGATACGATTTGGACATCCGCGAAATTGCTGCCGACATGGTCGCGATGGCCAAGGCCGGGGATTTTCACAGCGGCGAGAAATATTGGGCCGACGACGTCGTCTCGATCGAGGCGATGGACGGGGCGATGGCGCGCGTCGAGGGTAAGGACGCCGCAATGGGCAAGAGCGCATGGTGGTACGGTGCCCATGAAGTCCACGGCACGACGACCGACGGCCCGTATGTCAACGGCGACCAGATCGCGATCCGCTGGACGATGGATATTACCAACAAGGAATCGGGCCAGCGCATGGCGATGGACGAAGTCGCGCTGTACACGATCAAGGATGGCAAGATCGCCGAAGAGCGTTTCTTTTACTGACCGACCGCGCGGCGCGCCGGGTGATGCCGGGTTCACGCTGATCGAGGTCGTCGTCGCGCTCGCGCTGTTCGCACTGATCGCGGCGGCGGGCGCGGCGCTCGTGTCGACGGTGCTCGACACCGAGCGCCATACCGCTGGACGCCTCGATCGCCTCGCCGATGCGGAACGCGCGCTGGCGCTGGTAACGCGCGACCTGACCGAGATCGCCGACGCACCGCTGGCGGGGAGCCCGACTGGTGTCGCATTCGATCGCCATCGTGCCGGGGGGGCGGGGAGCGTCGCCTATCGGCTGGCGGAAAAGCGCTTCGAGCGGGTTGCCGGGGGCCGACCGCAAGATCTGCTTGCCAATGTCGCGGCGGTCCGCTGGCGTTTCTACACGCCGCTGACGGGGTGGCGCGAGCAATGGCCGGTAACGCCTGCGGAGGCGCAGGTTTGGCCGACGGCGGTCGAGGTCGAGGTCGATCTCGACGGCCCGCCGCCGAACGGTCGGTTACGGCGGATCGTCGACCTGCCGATGCGCCCGCTGCCGCCGGGGACGGCGGTTGCCGCAGCGGTCACCGCGCCGTGAACCGCCGATGATCCTGATCAATGTTCTCGCGATGGTTGCCGTCGCCGCCGCGATCGTCATGGCGATGCTCGGCGCCGAGGGACCGGCGATCGACCGCGCGGCGGCGTTTCGTGACGCCGATGCGGCGCTGGCGATCGCGCGCGGCGGCGAGCTGACGGCGATCGCTGCCCTGCGGCGTGACGTGACGACGGGTCCCGACAGCGATGACCGGACGGAGCCATGGGCGAAGATCGAGCAACCAACGACGCGGATCGATGGCGGAACCTTCACGTTGACCGTGGCCGACGCGCAGGCCCGTTTCAACGTCAATGCGGCCGTCGGGACCGGCGAGCCGCAGCTGGCGGCGATCACCACCGCGCTTGGCCTCGATCCCGATATCGCCGCACGGATTGCCGCGACCATCGCCGAGCGTGGGCGGGTCCGCGATGTCGCCGAACTGGCGCGCGCGGGGATCGACGATGCGACGCTCGCGCGGCTGCGCCCGCTGGTGACGGCGTTGCCCGCGACCGCGCCGGTCAACGTCAACGCCGCCGCGCCGTTACTGCTCGGGGTGTTGGTCGGGGATGCGGTCGGTGGGCGGCTGCTCGCCGATCGCCGCGAGCGTGCCGGGAAACTGACCGCGCTCGACTTAGCTGCAACTGGCCTTCGCATGCCAACCGGTACGGGATACACCAGCGATCACTTCACCGTGACGACGACGGTGACGCAGGGCACTGCGACCGTGACGCTGACCAGCCTGATCGAGCGACGCCGCGGCACTGCGCCTGCCGTCGTGGCGATTGCGCGATGGATCGGGTCCGCGCCTAGCTGAAACTGGTGAGGGCGACGACCCATATTGCCGCGGCGAGAAACACGCCGAACGGCAACCGTGTCGTCGCGGTCACGCCGCGCCCCCATAATATCAGCGCCACGACGATCCCCGTGACTGCCGCGCTGCCAAGCACCAGTGGCAGCGCCGCCCAGCCGAGCCATGCCCCGGCGGCGGCGAACAGCACAGCGTCGCCGCCGCCCAACCCGACCCGTCCGCGCGCCCTCCGATAAAGCGCCGCGACGAGCGCGAGCGACCCCCAGCCGACGACCGCTCCGATGGCATGGTTACCGACCGCCTCGGGGCGAAACACCGCCGTGGTCGCCAGCCCCATCACCGTCAGCGGCCAAGTCACCGCTGCCGGGAGCCAGAAATGCTCGGCATCAAGCAGCGCGAGGAGAAGAAGGGTCCAACCCAGTGCCGCGACCGCGCCGGCGGTCGGCCATGGGACGACCAGCGCGGCCACCGCACCGATCGTCGCTGCGCCGATTTCAATCGCCGGTTCACGCCAGCCGATCGCCGCGCCGCACCGGCGGCACCTTCCATGCTGAACCACGAAACTGGCGATCGGCACCAGCTCGTAAGGGCTAAGGACCGCCCCGCAGCCGTCGCACGTTGAACGTGCGAAGGCGATTGCCCGCCCCGCCGGCCAGCGCCGCGCCAACAGGGCAACGAAGCTGCCGACGACCGCGCCGATTACCGCGACCAATGCGACGGTCGGCGTGAGCGTCAGGGCGTCGCCGACGAATGCCGTGGGCAGGGTCATGGCGCCATGTAACCGTTTCGGGCCTTCGTGCGAAACACGTTGCATGGCTAGCCCGCGCCTTGGTGTCATTGCCCGGCTTGCGCCGCTGCCGTCGTCCGCTATCGTCGTGCGAGCGGGGCAGGAGACGCGCGTGGCAGCGGCCGAATGGGGTGCGTTGATGGCGGCGGCCCAGTCCGGGCACGGCGGAGCATACCGCCGCCTGCTCGGCGAAATCCGGCCGTGGCTGCTCCGTTATTATGCGCGTCGCTTGCCGCCTTCGTGTGTTGACGATGCTGTTCAGGAGGCGATGATCGCGATTCACACCAAGCGCGCGACCTTCGACCCTGCCCGCCCGTTCGGCCCGTGGTTGGCGGCGATAGCGCGGTACAAATGGATCGACCGGCTGCGCGCGATGAAGCGGACAGCTGCCGACGCCCTGCCCGAGGACATTGCTGTCGGCGACCACGAGACGGCGGTAACGAGCGCGTCGGTCCTGACCGCGCTGCTGGCAACGTTGAAGACGCCACAGGCGACGGTGATCCGGCTGGTCAAGCTCGATGGCCTGTCGATCGAGGAAGCCGCCGCCGCGACCGGCCAGTCGCCGAGCCTCGTCAAGGTCAACATCCATCGCGGTCTTGCCCGCCTGACCGCGCGGCTTGCGGCGCTGCCCGATGCCGGGTCTGAGCCGGTCCCCGACCATGGCTGACAACGCCGATGCTTTGATCGATTCGCTCGCTGCCGGACTGACGCCGGTGCGCTACCGCACGGCGACGCGCGACGCACTGGCCTTTGCGGCACTCGCAGTAGTCGAAGTCACGGCGTACCTCGCGCTGCGCGGGATGCGTCCCGACATGCCTGCCGCGATGGGGGAGATGGCCTTCTGGTGGAAGGCGGTCAGCTTGCTTGTCCTCGCGGTGATCGGCGTTGCGACGGCAATCGCGGCGCTCGATCCGGCGCGCTCGCCCCGCCGAGGTCTGCGCGCACTGGCGGGTGCCGCAGCAGTCACAGTCGCAGTTGGCTGGGGAGTCGACGCCGCCCGCGGCGGCTCCGCCGATCTCATCGCGCGGCTAGACTGGCGTCACGGGATCGACTGTATCGCCTTTGTCGTTGGCTGCGCTTTGCCCGCGCTGGCCGCGCTTGCGATACTGATGCGGCGCGGGGCCGCGACTGACCCGCGCGGAGCGGCGACGGCCGCAGGTGCAGCGGCGGCGGCGTGGGGCGGGGTGGTCTTTACCCTCGATTGTCCGCACGACGATCCCCTCTACATCGCCGTTTGGTTCGGAATCGCGATCGTCATCGTGATGGGCATCGCCCGCATTGCTCTCCCTCGTCTGACGCGCTGGTAGCGGCAAACGGAACCTTTTTCGCGACACTGCGTTTGGCGCTGCTCCGTTCATCCCGCGTCAATCTCGCCTCGCCGCTTGCCGCTTTGCCGCATCCATTTTGGCCGCCAGTCTATCATCTGGAGCTGGGGAGCTTGCGATGGTCGGACGGGTGCTTAGACTTGCGGCAACGATGCTGATGGTGCTGGCCGTGTCCGCGCCAGTCGCGGCGCAGGCAAAGCCGGGCGGGTGGCAGTGCGTGACGTTTGCCCGCGTCGTTTCCGGCATTCAGATCTTCGGCAATGCCGCGACGTGGTGGCACGCTGCCATTGGACGTTACGATCAGGGTTTTACCCCCCGCGTCGGGGGCGTCATGGTGTTCAAGCCATTCGCCCATATGCGCGTCGGCCATGTCGCGACCGTCAGCGAGATCGTGTCGCCGCGCGAGATCAGGGTAACTCACGCCAACTGGTCGCCGATCGAAGGCCGTCGCGGCCAGATCGAGGCAAACGTCACCGTTATCGACACGTCGGCGGCGGGCGACTGGAGTCGCGTCCGCGTCTGGTACGCACCCCTCGCCAACCTCGGGCGGACCGAATATCCGGTCTATGGCTTCATCTACAGCCATGCGACGACGGCGGTCGATCATGCCGTTGCGGTAGCGATCGGGTCGACCGAGCGCGCCATCGCCGCCGTTGCGGCGCTGCCAGCCGAGCTCGCCGGGTCCTGATCCCGACACACCGCGTCTACCTCGCTCCCACGCATTTCGGCGACGGGGAGCGTCTCGCCGGGGGGTGGCTGCGCTTTGCAGCGATCCGGCTGACGGTCGACGGCATAGAGCGCGTGATCGCCCTCGTCGACGTTCATCGCGCCATCGTCGGACTGCCCATAGCCGAGCGCGAGCGAGTGTCCCGACTGTGCGACGCGCTCGTCGCGGTCCGCCCCGCGATCGCCGGGATGACGTTCGATCGCCCGCACGTCATGGGCATCGTCAACGTCACCCCCGACAGCTTCAGCGACGGGGCCCTGCGCGCCGGCGGCACCGACCCGGAAGTGACGGCGACGGCGATGATCGCGGCAGGCGCGAGCATCGTCGATCTCGGCGGCGAATCGACCCGCCCCGGAGCCGTCGATGTATCGGTCGATGACGAATTGGCGCGGGTGATGCCGGTCGTTCGCCGACTCGCGCCTCACGCGGAAATTCCCGTCTCGATCGACACCCGCAAGGCCGCCGTCATGGCCGCGGCGCTCGATGCCGGGGCAAGTTTAGTCAATGACGTCTCGGCCCTCACCTTCGATTGCGCCGCGCTCGCGCTCGTTGCCGCGCGCGGGTGCCCGGTGGTATTGATGCACGCGCAGGGAACCCCGGCAACGATGCAGCTTGCCCCGGACTACGCCGATGTTGTTGCCGACGTGTTCGACTGGCTCGACGCGCGCATAGCCGCCTGCGTCGCTGC
>JBBRQR010000042.1:0-13273 GCA_038226115.1 Sphingomonadales bacterium
TCCGTACAGCGTTCGACCCACGCTTGCGCGTCCGCCGCCAGCAGACTATATCGACCCCATCTTCACATCGTCAGCTTGCGAAGGTCGGCCCGGAACGCTCCGGACCGCCGCTAATGTCGTACAGGTTCGTTTGGCCACACCCGCCGTCCTCGAAGGGCTGATCGCCCCGATCACCACCGCACAGGGGCTCGCCCTCGTGCGCGTCCAGATGAACGGGTCGAAGGCCGGACAGACGTTGCAGGTGATGGCCGAAGACCCCGCGACCGGGCAGTTGACCCTCGAACAGTGCGAAACGCTCAGCCGCGCGCTGTCGGCGATGCTCGACGAGACCGACCCGATCGAACATGAATATGCTCTCGAGGTGTCGTCGCCCGGCATCGACCGCCCGCTGACGAGGCTGGCCGACTATACCAAGTGGGTCGGCCACGATGTCCGCGTCAAGTTTCACGCCAGCCTCGACGGGCGCATCCGGCTGCACGGTGCGATCGCGGGGGTCAGCGGCGACGATGTCGATTTCACCGTGCCGACCGTCGGCCCCGTCCGCGTTCCCTTCACGCTGATCGATGCGGCCAAGCTCGTGCTGACCAACAGACTGATCGCCGCGAGCCGCCCGCTCGACTTCGCCGACGCCGAGCAGGTGATCGACGACGATGCCGACACCGCCGATAACGATAACGACTCATCCGACAACGATTCATCCGACAACGAGGACTGACATGGCCCAGGCTGCCCCTGCCCAGCGCGGCGTTACCGCCGTCACCGCCAACCGCGCCGAACTGATCGCGATTGCCGATGCCGTCGCGCGCGAGAAATCGATCGACCGGATGATCGTCATCGAGGCGATGGAGGAATCGATTCAGAAGGCGGCGCGCGCACGGTACGGGGCGGAGAACGACATCCGCGCCAAGATCGACGCCAAGACCGGCGACCTGCGGTTGTGGCGCGTCCTCGAAGTCGTCGCGGAGCCCGAAGATTTCTTCAAGCAGGTCAACCTCGTCGACGCCGCCAAGCTGCAGAAGGACGCCGCGCTCGGCGACTTCATCGTCGATCCGTTGCCCCCCATCGAGTTCGGGCGGATCGCGGCGCAGGCGGCCAAGCAGGTTATCGTCCAAAAGGTCCGCGACGCCGAACGCGACCGCCAGTACGAGGAATATAAGGACCGGGTGAACGAGATCATCACCGGCGTCGTCAAGCGCGCCGAATTCGGGCACGTGGTGGTCGATCTCGGCAAGGCCGAAGGCGTCATCCGCCGCGACCAGCAGATCCCGCGCGAAGTCCTGCGCGTCGGCGACCGCGTCCGCACGCTGATCCTGTCGGTTCGCCGCGAAATCCGTGGGCCGCAGATCTTCCTCAGCCGCGCGGCGGGCGAGTTCAGGAAAAAGCTGTTCGCGCAGGAAGTCCCCGAAATCTACGACGGCATCATCGAGATCAAGGCGGTCGCGCGCGACCCCGGCAGCCGTGCCAAGATCGGCGTTATCAGCCGCGATTCGTCGATCGACCCCGTCGGCGCGTGCGTCGGTATGAAGGGCAGCCGCGTCCAGGCGGTCGTCCAGGAATTGCAGGGCGAAAAGATCGACATCATCCCATGGTCGCCCGACGTCGCGACCTTCGTCGTCAACGCGCTGCAACCCGCCGAGGTCAGCAAGGTGGTGATGGACGAGGAGGATAACCGGATCGACGTCGTCGTCCCCGATGACCAGCTCAGCCTCGCCATCGGGCGGCGCGGCCAGAATGTCCGCCTCGCGTCGCAGCTGACGGGCCGCCAGATCGACATTATGACCGAGGCCGACGAAAGCGAGCGCCGCCAGAAGGAGTTCGTCGAGAAGTCGACCCTGTTCGAGACCGAACTCGACATCGACGAAATGCTCGCCCAGTTGCTCGTCGCCGAAGGCTTCGGCGAACTCGACGAGGTCGCCTATGTCGACATCGCCGAACTCGCCGGGATCGAAGGCATCGACGAGGATATCGCGTCCGAACTGCAGAACCGCGCCATCGAGGCGATCGAGCGCAAGGAAGCCGCCGCCCGCGAGGAACGCCGCGGCCTCGGCGTCGACGACAAGCTCGCCGAAATCGCCGGACTGAGCGAGGCGATGCTCGTCGTTCTCGGTAAGGCGGGGGTCAAGACGATCGACGACCTGGGCGACCTTGCGTCGGACGAACTCGTGGCCAAGCGCGACGGTATCCTCCGCACCTTCGGGCTGACCGAGGACGACGGCAACCGCATCATCATGGCGGCGCGCGCGCACTGGTTCGACGACGACGCCAAGCCGGACAACGCCGGGGAGGTCGCTCCCGCGGATGTCCCAGAATGACGATCTAGCGACCGACATCGACGTCGTGGGCGTGGGCGCAAGCGGGAAGACCGCGTCCGCGCCCGAACGCAAGTGCATCCTGACCGGGGTGCACGGCGCGCGCGACGCGTTGATCCGCCTCGCGCTCGACGAAGGCGGCACGGTGCATGCCGACCTTGCGGCGCGGGCACCCGGGCGCGGCGCATGGCTGTCGCCCGACCGGTCGTTGATCGCCAGCGCGGCGGCGAAGGGTAAGCTGCGCGGCGTCCTGATGCGCGCGTTCAAGACGACGGTCATCACGGTTCCCGACGACCTCGTCGATCGCATCGCCGACGGCCTCGAACGCCGCGCGCTCGACCGGCTGGGGTTGGAAAACAAGGCGGGCCACCTCATCTGGGGCAGTGACCGGATCGGCGACGCGCTCGGCGCGGGCCGGGTCAGGTTGTTGGTTCACGCTGCCGACGCCGCCCCGGATGGTGTCGCCAAGCTCGATGGCAAGGCGAAGGGCGCACCGAACAGCGTCGTGTCGCTCGTCCTGCCGGTCGACCGCGCACGATTGTCCTTGGCGCTGGGGCGCGAGAATGTGGTACACGCCGCGGTGTGTGACGGAGCGGCGGGCGCGCGCGTGATCGCGGCGGTCGACCGCTGGCGCGCGTTCAACGGGTCGAATGTAATTAACGGGGAGGCCAATGCCTCCGCTATCAAGGTATCAGGGTCTTAAATGAGCGACGACAACAAACCCAAGCTCGGCATGCGCGCGCCACTCGGCCTCAACAAGACGGTCGAAATCGGCAAGGTCAAGCAGAGCTTCAGCCATGGCCGATCGAAGTCGGTCGTCGTCGAGGTCAAGCGCGCGCGCGTCCTCCATCGCCCGGGCGACTCCGTCCGCGAAGAACCCGTCGTCGAGGTTGCCCCGCCGCCGCCCGCACCCGTCGCGGCCCCGGCACCCGTCGCCAAGGCCCCGCCGCCGGTCGTCTCCCCGGTGCCCGTCGCCCCGGTCATCGACGAACGCCCGCTGCCGCCGCCCGAACCCGCCCGTGCGGTCCCGCCGCCGGTCATGTTCACCCCCGTCGAGCGCCCGGTTGCGCCGCCGCACGCCGAGCCGGTTGCCGAGCCCGTCGCTGCGCCTGCGCCGGTCGCCACTCCGGCTCCGGTCGCCGCCGCGCCGATCGCGACCCCGACTGCGCCGTCGACGCCCCCCGTGCGTTCGGCCCTCGCGACCCCGCGCGGAGGGCGTCCCGCCGCGCCGCCGCCGCGTGGTCGTACTCCGGTTGCTCCCGCTGCACCCGACCGCCTGACGTCGCAGGAGCGGCTCGCCGCGATGCTGCGCGAGGCGGAAGAACAGCGGATGCAGGCGCTCGAGGAAGCGCGCCGCCGCGAGGAGATCGAAAAAGCCGAAGCGCTGGGGATGGAAAAGCTCCGTTCCGAGGAAAAGAAGCGGCTTGAAGAAGAAGCCGCGCTGCGTCCGCCCGAATCGCGTCCGGTCGGTTTGCGTCCGCTCGGCACGATCACCCCGATCCTCGACGATGACGAAGGCGGCAAGCGTGGTCTGGCCGCGCGCCCCAATCGTGGCCGCGTCGACGACCGCCGTCAGGGCAAGCTGACCGTCACCCGCGCGCTCGACAGCGACGACAGCGTCCGCACCCGCAGCCTCGCAGCGCTTCGCCGCGCGCGTGAAAAACAGCATCGCGGCCACGGCGGCGGGGCCGGTCAGGCGCGGCAGGTTCGTGAGGTCAAGGTTCCCGAATCGATCACCGTTCAGGAACTTGCCAACCGCATGGCAGAGCGCGGCAGCGACCTGCTCAAGGCGTTGAACCGGCTCGGCTCGCCGATGGCGATGACCGACGCGATGGATCAGGACTTGGCCGAGCTGTTGGTCGTCGAATTCGGCCATAACATCGTCCGCGTCAGCGATTCCGACGTCGAAGTCGGCGTCATCGGTGCAATCGACGAAGACGACGATCTCCAGCCGCGGTCACCGGTCGTCACGATCATGGGCCATGTCGATCATGGCAAAACGAGCCTGCTCGATGCGTTGCGCGGCACCACCGTCGTCGCGGGCGAAGCGGGTGGCATCACCCAGCACATCGGCGCGTATCAGGTCGAGATGAAGGACAAGTCGAAGATCACCTTCCTCGACACGCCGGGCCACGAAGCGTTCACCGACATGCGCAAGCGCGGCGCGAACGTCACCGATATCGTTATTCTCGTCGTCGCGTGGGACGACGGCATCATGCCGCAAACGGTCGAGGCGATCGCCCATACCAAGGCGGCGGGCGTGCCGATGATCGTCGCGATCAACAAGATGGACAAGCCGGGAGCCGACGCGCAGAAAATCCGCACCGCGCTCCTCCAGTACGACGTTCAGGTCGAAGCACTCGGCGGCGACGTCCAGGACGTCGAGGTGTCGGCGACGAAGAAGACCGGATTGGACGAGCTGCTCGAAAAGATCGAGCTCCAGGCCGAACTCCTCGAACTTCGTGCCAACCCGAAGCGCGCTGCCGAAGGCATCGTCATCGAGGCGCGGCTCGACAAGGGTCGTGGTCCGCTGGCGACGGTGCTGGTCAACCGCGGCACGCTCAAGGTCGGCGACATCTTCGTCGTCGGGGCCGAGTGGGGCAAGGTCCGCGCGCTGGTCAACGACAAGGGCGCGATGGTCAAAACCGCGCTGCCGTCGGTTCCGGTCGAGATCCTCGGGTTGTCAGGCGTACCGCGAGCCGGTGACCCGTTCAGCGTGATGGAGACCGAGGCGCGCGCCAAGGAAGTCGCCGCCTACCGCGCGGGCCTTATCACCGCCGAACGCACCGTCGGTCCCCCGGCCGACCTCGCGCAGATGTTCAACGCGCTTCGTGAGGCGAAGGCGCAGCAATACCCGATCGTCGTCAAAGGCGACGTGCAAGGCTCGGTCGAGGCGATCGTCGCGTCGCTCAACAAGGTGTCGACCGACCTCATCAAGGTCCGCGTCCTTCACTCGGGCGTCGGTGGGATCACCGAATCCGACGTGACGCTGGCGGCGGCATCGAAGGCCCCGATCATCGGCTTCAACGTCCGCGCCAACGCCAAGGCCCGCGAATTCGCTCAGCGGGACGGCGTCGCGCTGAAATATTACGACGTCATCTATCACCTGATCGACGACGTGAAGGCGGCGATGGCGGGGCAGTTGGGTCCCGAGTTCCTCGAAAATGTCGTCGGCCGCGCGCAGGTGCTCGAAGTGTTTCAGGCGGGCAAGACCGGCAAGGCCGCCGGTGTCCGCGTCATCGAAGGCGTCATCAAAAAGAACCTGCGCGCCCGCGTCATGCGCGACGATGTCGTCATCTATGTCGCCAACGTCAGCTCGCTGCGGCGGTTCAAGGACGACGTCGCCGAGGTCCGCACCGGCCTCGAATGCGGGATCGGGCTGGAGAACAACACCGACATCAAGCCCGGCGACATCATCGAGACGTTCGAGATCGAAGAGCGGGAGAGGACGCTGTAGCGCGGCCGAGCAGAGCGCAGCGAACGCTCTTCGCGTTCGTCGGCACTGTGCGGACTCGCGCAAAGCCGGACGGCGGGGCGGAGCCGACCGGCGCCGAACCCGTCCGACGGCGCGGCTTTGCCGAGACGCCCCGATCCTCCTAATGTCATCCCCACGAAGGCGGGGATGAAAACAAGTAACCAGATTTATCCCGTTACGCGCCGACTCTAATTCCCGACTGGGAAAGAACCCATGAACCCTGCCACCCCCGCCACCAAGTCGGTCCGCCTCCTCCGCATCGGCGAGCAGGTTCGCCACGCGATCGCCGACGTTCTCGCGCGGCGCGAGGTGCGCGATCCCGTGCTCGAGGCGGCGATCATTTCGGTCAGCGAGGTCCGCGTCACCCCCGACTTGCGCGCGGCGATCGTCTTTATCCACCCGCTCGGCGGCACAAACGCCGACGCCGTGCTTGCCGCACTGAAAACCAACGCCCGCTTCCTGCGCGGCGAGGTAGCGAAGAAGCTGGCGACGAAATACACCCCCGATCTTAGCTTTCGCCTCGACGAGAGCTTTGCCGCGAGCGCGAAGATCGACGCGATCCTGCGCCAACCGCACATCGCCCGCGACCTGACCGGCGAGTGAGCCCGGCTCGACTACCCGCCGCCCCCGCGTTACTGGAATAGCCAGCATCCCCCGCGCCGCCCGACGACGCATGGCTCTGAGAGAACGTCGATGACTATCAGGCTCGGACTAATCGGCGTCGGCAAGATCGCGCGCGACCAGCACTTGCCGGTGATCGCGGCCAACCCCGATTTCGAACTTGTCGCGGCGGTAAGCAAATCGGGTCAGCCGGTCGACGGCGTCCCGACCTATCCCGACCTTGCCGCAATGTGCGCGGCGCACGCCGTCGATGCGGTGACGATCTGCACGCCCCCTGCGGAGCGTCACGCCGTCATCCGCGACGCGCTCGATCGCGGCCTCCACGTCATGCTCGAAAAGCCGCCGGGGGCGGCGCTGAGCGAAGTCGCCGATCTGCCGCCGCTCGCCGCCGCGCAAAACGTCGCGCTGTTTGCGACGTACCATTCACGCTTCGCTCCCGCCGTTGCCCCGGCGAAGGCATGGCTGGCGGACAAGCGCATCACGGGAGTCCGCGTCCGCTGGCTCGAAGACGTTCGCCACTGGCATCCGGGGCAAGACTGGGTATTTGTCCCTGGCGGGTTCGGCGTGTTCGACCCCGGCATCAACGCGCTGTCGGCGCTGACCGCGATCCTGCCCGTCGCGCCGTTCGTCACGGCGGCGGCACTTAGTTTTCCCGCCAATCGCGCCACGCCGATCGCGGCAACGCTCGCGCTGACCGATGTCGGCGGCACGAACATCGACGTTGTCTTCGATTGGCGGCAGACGGGCGAGCAGACGTGGGAAATCGCGGTCGACACCGATGCGGGGACAATGGTGCTGTCGGACGGCGGCGCGCGTCTCGATCTTGCCGGGGTCAAGACCGAGGATCACGATCCGCACACTGAATACGCCGGCCTCTACCGCCGCTTCGCGACGCTGGTCGCAGCGCGGCAGGTCGATTTCGACACCGCGCCGATCACGCTGATTGCCGACGCGCTTATGCTTGGCGCCCGGACGGAGGTCGAACCGTTCGACTGGTAAAGGCCACGATTACCATCGAGCCCATGTCATGCTGGCGACTGTCAGCATGACATGGGCTCGTTCGAAGCTACGCCGCGCGCGCCTTTAAAATCTTCCCCGGCGCGCGCGGCGGCTCGCCCTTGGGCAGCGCGTCGATATGCTCCATGCCCGACGTGACTTCGCCCCACACGGTGTACTGGCCGTCGAGGAAACTCGAATCGCCGAAGCAAATGAAGAACTGGCTGTTCGCCGAGTTCGGCGCGCTCGTCCGCGCCATCGATGCGGTGCCGCGCTTGTGCGGCTCCTTCGAGAATTCGGCCTTGAGGTCGGGCTTCTTCGACCCGCCGCTGCCGGTCCCGGTCGGGTCGCCGCCCTGCGCCATGAAGCCGGGGATGACGCGGTGGAAGACGACGCCGTCGTAAAAGCCGTCGTTCGCCAGTTCGGCGATCCGCGCGGTGTGGCCCGGCGCAAGGTCGTTGCGCAGCTTGATCGTCACGTCGCCGCCGTCGAGGGTCAGCGTCAGGTTTTCGGCGGTCATCGAATTCTCCGGTTGAGTGCCGCGCGTATCTAGGGGCGCAACATGAAATCGCCAAGCGCGACGCGCAACGGCTCGGGCAACGGCGCGGGGCCGCTCGCTCCGCGAAAGACCATCACGCTTTCGCCTAGCCCGATGCACGCGCCCGACTGGAACAGCGCGAGTCCGGCGGTCCAGCTCGTCGTCCCCAACCGCAACGCCGCGAGGGTGACGGTGACCGGGGCGGGATACGCCCCTTCCCCGAGGTAATCGATCGCGACGCGGGCGACGAGATAACGCGGTCGCCCGAGCGGGTAGCGGTCGCGCAGCTCGGTGTTGAAGCGGACGCGGCCCTCCTCATACAGCTGGGCGACGGCGACGTTGTTGAGGTGAAAGTTGAAGTCGAGGTCACCGAAGCGCGTCGCGATTTCCTGCGACCACGCATAGGCAGCGCAGTCGGTTCGCCGCGTATCGTGGCGACTCACGCGGCGGTCGCGGGCGGAGCCACGGCGGGTGCGGGCGGGTTGACGGCGTTGCCCTTGTCATACGCCCGCACCGTCGCCGGACGCGCGTCGATTGCGTCCTTCCAGCGTGTGACATGGGCGAAATCGGTCAGCATCGCCGTCATCCCGCCGATCGCGCGGACCCATGGGTAGCTCGCCATGTCGGCGACCGAATAAAACGTCCCGGCCAGATATGCGTTGCTCGCCAGCCGCCGGTCGAGAACGCCCAGCAGGCGCAGCGTCTCGTCGGTGTAACGCTTAATCCCGTAAGGGATCGGCTCGGGGGCATAGCGGGTAAAGTGCGCCATCTGCCCGACCATCGGCCCCAGCCCGCCGACCTGCCAGAACAGCCATTCCTTGACTGCGACGCGCTCGCGCAGCGTCTCGCCCGCGAACGTCTTCGCCTTTTTGGCGAGGTACAGCAGGATCGCCCCCGACTCGAAAACGCTGAGCGGCCCGCCGCCGCCGGGCTGATTGCCGTCAGCCGGATCATGGTCGACGATCGCCGGCATCCGGTTGTTCGGGCTGAGCGCGATGAAGCTCGGCGCCATCTGCTCGCCTGTCGTGATGTTCACCGGATGGATCGTGTAATCCATCCCCGCCTCCTCGAGCATCAGCGTGATCTTGTGCCCGTTCGGCGTCGGCCAGAAGTAGAGATCGATCATGGTCGCGGCTCCCGAATGTGGCACGACCCTAGCCGGAGAATTGAGCCAAGGTCAAAGTGGCCCCTCCGCCATGCCCCTCGCCGCGCTGACGGTCATATAATGGTGCCACAGGAACACCGCGAGCGCGCCGCGGTCGGGGCTGAACGCGGCGGCGAGGGTGCGGGTCGCTTTTTCGGTCGGGCGCTGGTCGAGGCCGAGGATGCGCCCCAATTCGATCTGCACCGCAAGGTCGCCCGCCGGAAAGATGTCGCCGCGTCCGTCGGCGAACAGCAGATAGATTTCCGCCGACCAGCGCCCGATGCCCTTGACTGCGATCAGCCGCGTGATCGCCTCCTCGTCGTCCACCGGGAGCGCGTGAAAATCGAGGCCGTCGTCGACGCAGGCGCGGGCAAGCGCGTGGACATAGCTCGCCTTCTGCCCCGACAGACCGGCGGCGCGGAGCGTCTCGACGGGCACCGCGAGCACCGCGTGCAGGTCGTCGAAACCACCGGTCGCGGCGGTCAGCTTGGCCCAGATGCTGTCGGCGGCCTTGACCGACACCTGCTGCCCGACGATCGCGCGCATCAGCGTTTCGACGCCGCGCTCGCGGATGCGTTCGGGCGGGTAGCCGGCGCGGGCGAGGGCGGCGGCGAACGGCGGCGACGCGGCGGCAATCCGGTCGAGCCCGCCCTTCAGTCGCGCGGCGGTCAGTCCCATGGTCGCATCCCCTGTGGCGGCTCTTGTGCCGTCTAACCGCGTCGTTAATAGGCGCGAAGCTTTCCGTCGAATGGACCCCGATATGCCCGAGATCAACGTCACCGACCGCGCCGGCAATACGACCAGCGTTCCCGCCAAGGTCGGGCATTCGGTGATGGAAATCATCCGCGACGGCGGCTTCGACGAACTGCTCGCGCTGTGCGGCGGGTCGTGCAGCTGCGCGACGTGCCACGTTCATGTCGCCCCCGACTGGATCGACCGGGTCGGCGCGCCGGGCGCGGACGAGGATGATCTGCTGAGCAGTTCCGACCACCGCACGGCGACGTCGCGACTGTCGTGCCAGATCGATTTCACGACGGCGCTCGACGGGCTGGCGGTGCAGATCGCGCCGGAGGACTGAGTTCGCGTCAGCATGACCCGGAGCGTTTCGGCGGCGGTTCCCCCCTCCGGCTTTACCGACTACACTCCCGCCGATGCCGCCCCGCGACCTTCGGCCCCCAGGCTTTTTCGACGACAAGAACCGCGCCTTCTGGCTGATGCAGGGCGGGGGTTGGGGCGCGTATTTCCTGCTGCGGACACTTGGCGGGCTGGCGAACCGGATGGGGCTGACCTTCATCCTGCCGACGATCATCGTCACCGCGACCGGATTTTCGCTGACGCTGTTGATGGCCGCCGCGTATCGCCGCGTCATCCGGATGCGCGCGGTGTTCGTATGGACGCTGACGATCGTCATTATCGCCGCCGCATCGGCGCTGTTCTCGCTGCTCGAGGTGTGGGCGCACGCGACGTTTTATGAACCCGGCTGGAAACCCGTCGGCATTGAATTTCTCGGTGCGATCCTGCTCGATGCCGCTGTTCTCGGCGCGTGGAGCGGGCTGTATTTCGGGATCAACTATTACCTTCTGCTCGCCGAACAGACGCGGCGGATGACGGGGATTGCGGCGCAGGCGAGCTCGGCGCAGCTCGAGATGTTGCGTTATCAGCTCAACCCGCATTTCCTGTTCAACACGCTCAACTCGATCTCGACGCTCGTGCTGCTGAAGCAGACCGAGCGCGCCAATGCGATGCTGTCGCGGCTGTCGTCGTTCCTCCGCTACAGTCTCGTCGGCGAGCGCGAGGGGCTGGCGACGGTCGCGCAGGAGACCGAGGCGCTCAAGCTGTACCTCGACATCGAACGGACGCGTTTCGAGGAACGCCTGCGCGCGACATTCGAGATCACGCCGGAGGCGATGGAGGCGCGGCTGCCGTCGCTGATCCTCCAGCCGATCATCGAAAACGCGGTCAAATATGCGGTGACTCCGGCCGAGGACGGGGCCGATATCGCCGTCGATATCCGCGTCGTCACTCACGGTGCCGACCCCCGGCTGATCATCACCGTCGCCGATACCGGGCCGGGGATCGACTTCGCGGCGTTGCAGGGGGAGGCTCCGATGACTACATCCGGGACTGGTGTTGGCCTTCCGAACATCCGCGACCGTCTGGCGCAAGCTTATGGCGACGATCACCGGTTCGAACTCGAACCCAATGATCCGCGTGGTTTGATCGTGTTGATCGACATTCCGTACCAGACGTCCGAAGGCAGAGCGGACGATGATACGACAACGGTCGGAACCGACCGTATCGACCTGAAATCGGGGGCGCTGATTCCTGCACGGGAGAGCGCGGAATGATCCGGACCATTCTGGTCGACGACGAGCGGCTGGCCATCCAGGGCCTCGAACTGCGGCTTGAGGCGTTTCCCGATATCGAGATCGTCGAACGCTGCGCCAACGGGCGTGAGGCGATCCGCGCGATCAAGACACTCAAGCCCGATCTCGTCTTTCTCGACATCCAGATGCCGGGGTTCGACGGTTTCTCGGTCATCGCCGGGCTCGCCGAGGTCGAGCCACCGCTCGTTGTTTTCGTCACCGCGTACATGGAACACGCGGTCAAGGCATTCGAGGCGCACGCCGTCGATTATCTGATGAAGCCGGTCGATGCCGACCGGCTCGCGGCGACGATCGACCGCGTCCGTACCCGCCTCGACGAAAAGCGGAGCTGCGAGGAGCGCGGGCGGCTGAAGGACATCCTCGCAGACGTCGCCCCCGATTCGCTCCCCGACGACCTGACCGATGCCAGCGATCCGGCGGCAAATCGCTTCGAAAAGATCATCAACATCAAGGATCGCGGCCAGATCTTTCGCGTCGAGGTCGACGATATCGAACGCATCGACGCGGCGGGCGATTACATGTGCATCTATACTCCCGCACAGACGCTGATCCTGCGCGAAACGATGAAGGACCTCGAAAAGCGCCTCGACCCGCGCCGCTTCCAGCGCGTCCACCGCTCGACGATCGTCAACCTCGACAACGTCAAATCGGTCAAACCGCATACCAACGGCGAATGCTTTCTGGTGCTGGGATCCGGCACGCAGATCAAGGTCAGCCGGAGTTACCGGGACGTCGTCGCGCGGTTTTTGTAGGCTTCCCCGAACAACTACGCCGGAACCAGCCCCCTTGCCCGCCGCCACAATGCCAGCCGCAGGGCGATGACCATGCCGAGCGCGAACAACATCGACGCATCGCCGATCACCGCCGCCTGCGGGCCGAGCGCGTCGCCGAATATTTGCCGCGCGCCGACTCGGAGCATGACAACCCCGGCGAGAACGGCGACGGCAAGGTTCGACTGGCTCGCCATGATCCGCCCGGTATCGGGGTCGTGGCGCAGAACGGTCGCGTGCGCGCGCCACCAGCCGAAGGCGATGCCCGCCGCTCCGGCGAGCGCCATCGCGCCATAGGCCCCGACCCCGAACAGCGGGTGCGGCGTGAAATACAGCCCCATGCCGATCAGCACCGTGATGAGCACCGGCGCGATCCATAGTCGGTCGGGGTGGAGCGGGCGTTCGCGCCGTGCGCGCAGCGCGATGACGGCGACGAATATGGCAGGAATGGCGATCGGCATGATCTGAGCAGGGTTCATCCCCAACTGATATACGATGGCAATACACTCAGCAAGGCGGATGATGAACTGTAACTGAGTTTTCGCCTCACCGATCGTTCACCCCGATGACGCAATAAGGGGCCAACAGCGGCCCTCCTCGGCTGCGAATGGAGGACGATCATGCGACGTTTCATCCTTGCCGCTTTGCTCGCCGCGACCGCCGCGCCGGTTCTCGCGCAGCTTCCACCGGCGGAAATCCGGCAGGATCGCCGAGACATTCGGCAGGACAACCTCATAATCCGTCACGACCAGCGGCAGCTCAACCGTGACACCGCGCAGGGCACGATCATCCCCGGCGACCGCCGCGAGCTGCGCCAGGACGAGCGCCGCGCGACCGACGACCGCCGCGAACTTCGTCACGATCAGGATCGGCGCTTCGACGAGCGGAACCGCGAGAACCGCGTCGACGAGCGGAACCGCGAGAACCGCGTCGACGAGCGGAACCGCGAGAACCGCGTCGACGAGCGGCGCGAGCTTCGCCAAGATGAACGCCGCGAGTTCCGCGATGATCGCCGCGGCTACGGCGACGGCGA
>JBBRQR010000043.1:0-13265 GCA_038226115.1 Sphingomonadales bacterium
TAGAAACGGCGCGGCGCGACCGGAACCCGGACCATGACGACGGGCTTGGGCCGAGGTTTCGCCGAGCGTGTGCCCCCGCGCCGGATGACGGCCGCGCTCATGCTGCGCTCGCCAGCAAGCGCGCGACAAGCGTGTCGTAATCGATGCCGCGATACAGCGCCTGTTCGGGGACAAGGCTAAGCGCGGTCATCCCCGGCTGGGTATTGATCTCGAGCAGGTACAGCCCCGCTTCGCCCAACGTGTCATCCCAGCGAAAATCGGCGCGCGATGCCCCCCGGCACCCGAGTGCGGCATGGGCGCGCGCCGCCATGTCGAGCGCGCTCGCCGCGACGTCGGCGGGCAGGTCGGCGGGGCAGATATGGACCGTCAGGCCGTCGGTGTATTTGGCGTCATAGTCGTAGAACCCCTTTACCGGCTGAAGTTCGGTGACCGCCAAGGGCCAAGGAGCATCTGGCCCATCGAGGACGGCGACCGTCAACTCGCGTCCGGCGATGAACGGTTCGGCAAGGAGGTGGTCGAAGTCGCGCCACGGCCCGGCGGCGTGCGCGGCGATCGGATTGCCGTAGTTCGACGTGTCGGTGACGATGGCCACGCCGACGCTCGACCCCTCGTTGACCGGTTTGAGGACATAGGGCCGGGGCAGGGGATCGCTGTGGTGGAGGTCGGCCGACGCCACCACCCGCCCGCCGGGCATACGAATGCCTAGGGGGATCAGGAACGCCTTGGTCAACGCCTTGTCGATTGCGATTGCCGAGGTGGCGACGCCGGAATGCGTATATTTCAGCCCGAGCAGGTCGAGCATCCCCTGCACCGTTCCGTCCTCCCCCGGCGACCCGTGGAGGGCGTTGAACACGACGTCGGGGGCGGTGGCGAGGAGCCGCGCGGCGACGTCGCGGCCCATGTCGATCTCGGTCACGTCGTGGCCCAGGCGGCGGCACGCGGCGGCGATGCCCGCACCGCTGGTCAGCGACACCTCGCGCTCGGCCGACCACCCGCCCATCAGGACTGCGACCTTCATGCGCGGCCCACCCGGACGATTTCCCAGCGCAGCTCGATCCCGCTGTGTGCAAGCACGCGGGCGCGAACCTCGTCGCCGAGACCTTCGAGGTCGGCGCTCGTCGCGTTGCCGGTGTTGATCAGGAAGTTGGTGTGCTTCTCGCTGACCTGCGCCCCGCCGCGCCGCAGCCCGCGGCACCCGGCGGCGTCGATCAGCGCCCACGCCTTGTGTCCCGCCGGGTTGGCGAAGGTCGACCCGCCGGTGCGCGAGCGTAGCGGCTGCGACGCCTCGCGTTCGTGCGCGATGCGGTCCATCTCGGCGGCGATCGTCGCCCGGTCGCCGGGGGCGGCGGCGAAGACCGCGCCGACGACGATGTCGCCGTCGGGCAGGTTGCTGTGGCGGTAGCCAAAAGCAAAGGCGGTGGTGGTTAGGGTTTCGAATACGCCTGACCGCCGGACGACCGCCGCCTCGATCAGACAATCCGACACGTCGCGGCCATAGGCGCCGGCGTTCATCCGCACCGCGCCGCCGACGGTGCCGGGGATGCCGCGCAGAAATTCGAGGCCGGTCAGTCCGGCGTCGCGTGCAGCGCTGGCGACGGCGATGCCGGGAGCGCCTGCTCCGGCGATGATGCGATTACCGTGGAAGCGGACACTGGCGAACGCCTTGCCGAGCCGGATCGTGACACCGGGGACGCCGCCATCGCGGACGATCAGGTTCGAGCCGAGGCCGAGCGGCAGCAATGGCGTCGCCGGGTCAAGATCAACGACGAAGGCCTGCAGGTCGGCGATGTCGGCGGGCTCAAAAAGCGTCTCGGCCGTCCCGCCCGCCTTGAACCAGATCAAGGGGGCAAGCGGCGCGTCGGCTGTCAGCCGACCACGAGTGTGAGCCTGAGTGGCGACGGCCATCACCGCCGCGCCGCAATCGCTGGAGCTAGGCCCGCCGCCCATTTGGTGATGTCGCCCGCGCCGAGGCAGACGACCATGTCGCCCGCCGTGACGATGCCGGCGAGTTGTGCCGCGAGCGCGTCCGCGCCATCGGTCGTCGCGACGCTGCGGTGACCGGCGCGGCGCAATCCCGTCGCCAGTGCCTCGGCGTCGACGCCGTCGATCGGGGCCTCACCGGCGGCGTAGACCGGCGCGACGATGACCATGTCGGCGTCGTTGAACGCGGTCTGGAAGTCGGCCATCAGGTCGCGCAACCGAGTGAAGCGGTGCGGCTGGACGACGGCGATGACGCGACCCTCGGCCCCTTCGCGCGCGGCGGACAGGACGGCGCGGATTTCGACCGGGTGGTGGCCGTAGTCGTCGATGACGGTGACGCTGCCGTCGGGCAGCGCGACCTCGCCGACGCGGGTGAAGCGCCGCTTGACGCCGCCGAAGCGCGCGAAGCCTGCCGTGATTGCCGCATCGTCGATACCGAGCTCGACCGCGACGGCGACCGCGGCGAGGGCGTTCTGGACATTGTGCCGCCCCGGCATCGGCAGCATCAGCGGCTCGATCCGCCGCTCGGCTCCGTCGCGCGACCGGACGATCGCGGTGAAGCGGTTGCCCCCCGGCACTGGCGTGACATTCTCGCCGCGCACATCGGCCTGCGCCGAAAACCCGTAGGTGATGATCCGTCGGTCCTGCACCTTGGGCAGCAACGCCTGGACCTCGGGGTGATCGAGGCACAGGACGCCCGCGCCGTAAAAGGGGACATGCTCGACGAACTCGACGAACGCCGCTTTGACACGGTCGAAATCGCCATAATGATCGAGGTGTTCGGGATCGATGTTGGTGACGACGCCGATCGTGCCGCCGAGGCGCAAGAAACTGCCGTCGCTCTCGTCGGCCTCGACGACCATCCATTCGCCCGCGCCGAGCCGCGCGTTCGAGCCATAGGTGTTGATGATGCCGCCGTTGATGACCGTCGGGTCCATGCCGCCTGCATCGAGCAGCGCGGCGATCATCGACGTCGTCGTCGTCTTGCCGTGCGTGCCGGCAACGGCGACGGTCGATTTCAGCCGCATCAGTTCGGCGAGCATCTCGGCGCGGCGGACGACGGGGATGCGGCGCTCGACGGCGGCGGCGACCTCGGGGTTGGTCCGCTTGATCGCGGTCGAGGTGACGACGACAGCAGCGTCTCCCAGATTCGCGGCGTCATGGCCGATCGTGACGGCGATGCCCTTGTCGCGCAGGCCTTGGACGACATAGCCCTCGGCAACGTCGGAACCCTGCACGGTGTAGCCGAGATTGTGCATGACCTCGGCGATCCCCGACATGCCGATGCCGCCGATGCCGATGAAGTGGATCGTGCCGATGTCGTGGGCGATTCCGGTCATGCGTTGGCGGTCTTCATTGGGTTTCCGAGGCTGGTCACAAGGTCGGCAAGGACGCTGCCGGCGTGGGGATGACCGATGCTTCTAGCTGCTTGCGCCGCCTTTGCCAGCGCGCCGATCGTCGTTGCCGAAACGATTGCGGCGGCGACGGCGGCGGGGGTGAAATCGTCCTCGCGCAGCATCGGCCCCGCGCCCGCCGCGACGAAGGCGGCGGCGTTGGCGGCCTGATGATCGTCGGTCGCGGCGGCGAAGGGAACGAGGATTGCGGGGCGTCCGGCGGCGGTCAGTTCGGCCATCGTCGACGCGCCGCTGCGTGCAATGACGAGGTGCGCGGCGGCAAGGCGGGCGGCGAAGTCGGCGAAATAGGCCTCGCATGTCGCGACCGTGCCCTGTGCGGCATAAGCCCTGCGGACAGTGGCAAGGTCGCCCTCACGACACTGCTGAACGATCCGCAGGCGTGCACGCAATGCGGAGGGAAGGAGGCCGATCGCGGCGGGAACGACGCGCGACAGGATCGATGCTCCCTGGCTGCCGCCGGTGACGAAGATGTCGATCCCGCCATCGGTCGGCGGGAACGGCGCGACACCGATTGCGGCGATCTCGGCGCGAACGGGAAGCCCGGTAAAGACGGTCTTCGCGACAAAGGCTGGATCGAGCCCCAGCGTCGGCGCGAAGCTCGTCGCGATCCGCGTTGCCCGTCTCGCGAGCAGGCGATTGACGCGCCCGAGGACGGCGTTCTGTTCATGCAGCACCGCCGGTCTCCGCAACGTAACAGCGGCCAGCAGCGGCGGCAGTGACGGATAGCCGCCGAAACCGACGACGGCGGCGACGTTCTCGGCACGCAGAAAAGCTTTGGCCTCACGCCGCCCGCGCCAAATCGTCAGCGCTGCACGCGGCCAAGCGAGCGGCGACGCGATCACCGCGCTCGGTACGATCCGGGTCGCGACGCCGTCGAACAGGCCGGGAAAACGCAGGCCGCGCGCATCGGTCATCAGCGTCACGCGGTGACCGCGCGTCGTCAACTCGGCGGCAAGGACGTGCGCGGGGACCATGTGTCCCCCCGTCCCTCCGGCGGCGACGACGAAATGCACTATGCCGCCCGCGCGCGCGCCGCATACGGCGACGCCTTGAGATACGGATTGCGCCGCGTCAGCGCGAGGAGCAGCCCCATGCCGAGCGACAGCGCGAGAAACGACGACCCGCCGTGGCTGACGAACGGCAGCGTCATGCCCTTCGACGGCAACAGCGCGAGGTTGACCGCCATGTTGATCATCGCCTGCAGCCCGAACTGGATCGCCAGACCGGCGGCGGCGAGGAAGATGAACGGCTCCTCCTCGTCGAGCAGTTGCAGAAGCACCCGGACGACGATCGCGAGGTACAGTACGGCGAGGACGAAGCACGCGAGTCCGCCGAACTCCTCGCCGATGACCGAGAAGATATAGTCGGTGTGCGCCTCGGGCAGGCGAAACTTCATCTGGCCTTCGCCCGGACCCGCGCCGAACAACCCGCCTGCCTTGAAGCAGTCGAGCGCGCGGTCGATCTGATAGGTGTCGCCGGTCCCCTTGACGAAGTGGTCGATGCGCTCGGCGACGTGGCTCGACGTCAGATACGCGACGCCAAGTCCACCGATCGCGAGGCAGACGACCCCGCCGATGACCAGAACGCTCATCCCGGCAAGGATCGCCTGCGCTGTCCACACCGCACCGAACAACGCTGTCTGACCGAAGTCGGGCTGCTTCACCAGTAGCCCGGCGATGACGACGAGCAGCCCGAACGACAGCTGCATCGTCGGCAGGCTGCGGTCGTCGAACCGCGCGGCAAGCAGCCACGCGGTGGTGATGACGAACATCGGCTTGAGGAATTCCGACGGCTGGAGCTGGAAGCCGGGCAGGTTGATCCACCGCACCGCGCCATTGACCTCGCTGCCAAGGAACGGGACGGCGAACAGCGCGAGAATGAAGATCACCGTTCCCGCAATCGCGACGCGCTTGGCCCAATCGACGGGCAGCATCGACACGCCGAGCATCACCGGCACGCCGGCAAGGATCCACAGGATCTGGCGCTTGAGGTAGTACAGGTCGCCGATGCGGACCGTGCCGCCGGAATAACGGTGCGCGGCGGCGGGGGCGGCAGCGGCGACGGCGACGATGCCCAGCCCGATCAACAGCATCACCAGCGCCAGTAGCGTTTTGTCGATCGTCCAGAACCAGCGCCCGACGAGCGACTGATCGTTGCGCGACAGATGCTTCATAGCGCCCCCACTAACGTCTTGAACGCCGCGCCGCGCGCCGCATAATCGGTGAATTGGTCGTAACTCGCGCACGCGGGCGACAGCAGGACGGTATCGCCGGGAACGGCGGCTTCGGCGGCCATCGCGACGGCGCGGTCGAGCCGCTCGGCGACGACGACCGGCACCTTGCCGTGGAGGATGCCGGCGAACCGCGCCGCCGCGTCGCCGATCAGATACGCGGTGCGGACGTGGCCGAGGTGCGGCAGGCACGCGTCGAGGTCGTCGGTCTTGGCCTGCCCCCCGGCGATCCAGTGGATGTGCGGGAAGGCGGCGAGCGCAGGGGCGGTGGAGGTCGGGTTGGTCGCCTTCGAATCGTTGACGTAGGCCACGCCGCCGCGCTCGCGGACCCGCTCCATGCGGTGCGAGAGGCCGGGGTAGGTGCGAAGGGCCGCCAGCACGACATCGAGTTCGACCCCCAGCACGCGCGTTGCGGCAATCGCGGCGGCAGCGTTCTGCGCGTTGTGCGGCCCGGCGAGCGTCGGCCATTCCGCCTGATCCCCGGCGTCAACGCCCGCAAGCATTAGCCGCCCGCCGATGACGCCAACGCCTTCGTCGGGAACCGCGACCGCCGAGATCGGCACGACACGGGCGACGGCGAGGTCGCCGATGTCGCGCGACGCGCGGTCGTCCTGCCCGATAATCGCGGTGTCGGCGGGGACCTGCATTTCGAACAATCGCGCCTTGGCGGCGGCATACGCGGCCATCGTCCCGTGGCGGTCGAGGTGGTCGGGGGTGATGTTGACCAGCACCGCGACCTCGCACACGAGGCTGAAGGTCAGCTCCAGCTGGAAACTCGACAGTTCGAGGACGTACACCCCTCCGGTCGCCAACGGGTCCTCGCCCAGAATCGGCGCGCCGATGTTGCCGCCGAGCCGCGCGGGGATGCCCGCCTCAACGAGGATATGGTGGATCAGCGCGGCGGTCGTCGACTTGCCGTTGGTTCCCGTCACGCCGACGACCTTGTGCGGCGGCAGTTCGGCGCGGGCCTGGGCGAACAGTTCGATGTCGCCGATCACGGGCAAGCCCGCCGCGACCGCGCGGACGAACAACGGCGCATCGTGCGGCACGCCGGGCGAAACGATCATCGCGTCGAGCCCGGTCAGGTCGGCGGTGTGGAGGTCGGTGACTTCGCCGCCGAAGCTGCTGCGCGCCGACGCGCCGTCGTCCCACGCGAGCGCGGTCGCCCCGCTCGCGGTCAGCGCCGCGACAACCGACTTGCCGGTGCGCGCAAGGCCGTAGACGCCGAAGGTCTTCCCCGCCCAGGTAGCGCTAGTGATCACCGCAGCTTCAACGTCGCAAGACCCGCGAGCGCCAGCACCAGTGAGACGATCCAGAAGCGGATGACGACGGTCGATTCGCTCCATCCAAGCTGCTCATAGTGGTGGTGGAGCGGGGCCATCTTGAACACGCGCTTGCCGGTTGTCTTGAAGCTGATGACCTGAACGATGACGCTGACCGTCTCGAGCACGAACAGTCCGCCGACCAGCAGCAGGACGATCTCGTGGTTGGTGACGACCGCGATCGTCCCCAACGCGCCGCCTAACGCGAGGCTGCCGGTATCGCCCATGAACACCGCCGCCGGGGGCGCATTATACCAGAGGAACCCGAGGCACGCGCCGATCAGCGCGCCGACGAACACCGCCAGTTCCCCCGATCCGGCGACGTGGTGGATGCCGAGATAGTCGGCGAAGCGGATATTCCCGGCGAGATAGGCGATCACCCCGAGCGTCAGCGCCGCGATGATGACCGGCATCGTCGCCAACCCGTCGAGGCCGTCGGTCAAATTCACCGCATTGCCCATGCCCGCAATGATGAACGCCCCGAACGCGATATAACCGAGGCCAAGGTAAAGTCCGGCGTCCTTGAGGAACGGCAGGTATAAAGTGTGCCCGACGCGCGACCCGATGTACCACGTCGCCCCCCCGGCGATGGCGAATTCGAGGAACAGCCGCACCCGCGCCGAAACGCCCTTTGCCGACCGCTTCACGACCTTGTCGTAATCGTCCATGAACCCGATCGCGCCGAACCCCAGCGTCACGAACAGGCATGCCCAGGTGAAGCCGTTCGACACGTCCATCCACAGCAACGTCGAGATCGTCATCGAGACGAGGATGAGGAGGCCGCCCATCGTCGGCGTCCCCGTCTTGGTCAGCAGATGCGACGCCGGGCCGTCGCTGCGGATCGGCTGGCCCTTGCCCTGTTTGCTCCGCAGCCACGCGATGAAGCGCGGCCCGAGCCACAACGCGATTGCCAACGCCGTCATTACTGCCGCGCCGCTGCGAAAGGTGATGTAGCGGAACAGGTTGAGGACGCCCTCGAAGTGCGTCATCCGGGCAAGAACGAAGATCATAAAACTGCCTTCCGCAAGCCCGCCACGACGTCGCCGAGCCGGACCGAGTTCGATCCCTTGACCAGCAAAACATCTCCGGCGGCAAGGCTCGAACTTCCCGACAGGGCGGCAAACGCGGCGGCAGCATCCGGGACCACGATCGCCGGAATGTGACGCGGCAGTGCTGCGGCGAGCGCGGCCATCGCGGAACCGACGAGAATGGCGTGCCTCACCCCGGCGGCGTCGATCAGCGGTGCGAGCGCGGCGTGGAAGGTGTCGGACTCCGCCCCCAGCTCTTTCATCTCGCCGAGCAAGACGCGCTTTCGGGAAGTCGCCGCAACGCCGCCGAGGACGGCGAGCGCGGCCGCCATCGACGCCGGGTTGGCGTTGTAACTTTCGTCGATGACGGTCGCCGATCCGTCACCGCGCGGCACGGCGAACTGCTCGCCGCGCCCCGGCAGCCCGCCCAAATCGGCGAGCGCGAGGCCCGCGAGCGCAAGGTCGCCGCCGACCGCATCGACCGCCGCCAGCACGGCGAGCGCGTTCGACAGCCAGTGCACCCCCGGCGTGCCGATGCGGAACATCAAGCGTCGGTCACCGATTACCGCCGTCGCCGTCGTGCAATCGGCGTGGAGAACATGGTCGGTGGCGCGGACATCGGCCCCGGCCCCGAGGCCGAACGTCACAATCCGCGCCGCATAGGGTTTGGCGGCAGCGATCAGCCGGTCGCGGTGGACCGAATCGAACGGAATGATCGCCGTGCCGCCGAGTTCGAGACCAGCGAAAATCTCGCCCTTGGCGTCGGCGATCGCTTCCTCGCTGGCAAAGAATTCGCGGTGGGCGGACGCGACCCACGTCACGACGGCGACGTGCGGGCGGACGAGGGCGGTCAGGCCGGTCAATTCGCCCGCGTGGTTCATCCCCATCTCGAACACGCCGAAGCGGGTATCAGCGGGCATCCGCGCGAGGCTGAGCGGAACCCCGGTGTGGTTATTGTACGATTTGACCGACGCGTGGATCGCCCCCGGCGCAGCGCGGTCGAGGGCGCGGCGCAGCGCCTCCTTGGTCCCCGTTTTGCCGACGCTGCCGGTCACGCCGATGATCTTCGCCGCGGTGCGCGCGCGGGCGGCGACGGCGAGAGCGGTCAACCCGGCCATCGTATCTACGACCCGCACAGTCGGACCATCGACCGCCTCGCTGACGAGCATCGCCGCCGCGCCGCGGGCCCGCGCCTGATCGACGAAGCGGTGGCCGTCGGTCGCCTCCCCCGTCAGCGCAACGAACAGCTCCCCGCCAATGACCTCGCGCGAGTCGAAGGTGACGGCGTCGACGGTGAACGGCGCGGACGCGACGCCGCCGGTGGCGGTCGCGATGTCGGCAGACGTCCAGAGGGGGTGCAGGCTCACGTCGCCGCTTCCCGCGCGATCTCATCGGCGACTTCCCGCGCAACGGCGACATCGTCGAACGGCAACACCCGGTCGCCGACGGTTTGGCCGGTTTCATGCCCCTTGCCCGCGATCATAACGACGTCGCCTGCCGCACTCGCGGCAATCGCTGCACGGATCGCAGCCCGGCGGTCGCCGATTTCGGCAGCCCCCGGCGCCGCTGCCAAAATCGCGGCGCGGATCAACGCGGGGTCCTCGCTGCGGGGATTGTCGTCGGTGACGATGACGTCATCGGCGTGGGCGATGGCGGCGGCCCCCATCAGCGGACGCTTGCCGGGATCGCGGTCGCCGCCTGCGCCGAACACCAGTCGCAGCCGCCCGGCGACGTGCGGGCGCAGCGCGGCACACGCGGCTTCGATCGCGTCGGGGGTATGGGCATAATCGACATAGACCGCCGCTCCCGATCGCGCGATGACCGCGCGTTCGAGTCGCCCGCGCACCGGCTGAAGCCGCGACAGATTGGCGAAGGTCGTCTTCGCGTCGCCGCCGGTGGCGATGACGAGGGCGGCGGCGGTCAGCGCGTTCGCCGCCTGGTACGCGCCGATCAGCGGCAAATCGATGCTATGATTTTCGTGTTTGAACCGGATTTCGAGCTTTTGACCGAGCACGACGGCGCGGCAGGCGAGAATAGTCAAATGGCTTGAAAAGTCCGGTTCTTCAGCGACTTGAGTGCTACTCTCGTGATCTGCCGACACTGCGGAGTGGTCACGTATGACGATCGTTTCGAGCTTTCGCGCTGCGGCAGCGGAAATAACCGCTCCGGCCCATTCGCTGCCATCGTCCCACACGACGACCGCGCCGTCGCCGTCAACCACATCGGTGAAAAGCCGCAGCTTGGCGGCGAAATACTCGGCCATCGTGCCATGGTAATCGAGATGGTCGCGGCTGAGGTTGGTGAACGCCGCCGCGCGGACCGGCAGACCTTCGGTGCGGTACTGGGCGAGGCCGTGGCTCGATGCCTCGAACGCGACATGGCTCAGCCCCTCGCGTGCCAGCCCGCCCATGTTGCCCAGGAAGGTGACGACGTCGGGCGTTGTCAGCCCGGTCGAAACCGCGTCGTCGGCGGTCGTCACGCCGAGCGTGCCGATGCTCGCCGCCCGGTGCCCCACCAGACGCCACAACTGCCGCGTCAGCTCGACCGTCGATGTCTTGCCGTTGGTGCCGGTGACAGCGACGGTGGTCGCGGGGAAGGGGCCGAAGAACTTCGCTGCCAACTGGGCAAAGTACCGGCGCGGTTGGTCGGCTGAAAGATGAGGGACACCAACGACTTGTGCGCCGTGACGCGCGACAACGGCGACGGCACCGGCGGCGATGGCGGCGGCAATAAAGTCCTCGCCGTTGACCGTCGCGCCGGGGAACGCGCCGAATACCGTCCCTGGCGCGACCTTACGGTGATCGAGGGCGAAGCCGGTCACCGTCCGTGCTGCGTCGGCGGCGGCGAGCGCCGTTCCGCCGACGATCTCGCCCAGCGTCACTCTTTCTCCGGCGCGTTGGCGACGAGGCCGAGCATTCCCGACACGTCGATGTCGTGGTTGAGATCGGGAGCGACGCCGAGGATGGGTGCGATCCGCGCTACCAGCCTGGCGACGCTCGGTGCGGTCACCATTCCGGCAGTCGAATAGCCGCCGGTCGCCTTCGTGCCGTGGGGGGCGTCGAGCAACGCGATGATGACGTAACGCGGCGCATCCATCGGGAAGGCGGCGGCGAAGGTCGAGACGTTGACGCGCTTGTTATAATGCCCGCCCTGCTGCTTTTCGGCAGTGCCGGTCTTGCCGCCGACGCGGTAGCCCGGGGCGTTCGCCTTGCGCCCGGTCCCCGACGTAACGACCATCCGCAGCAACGCGCGCATCGTGTCCGACGTCTTTTCGGAGAACACGCGCTTGCCTGTAACCGCTTGGCCAAGTGCGACTTTCAACATCGTTGCCGGGTGCCAGATGCCGCCGTTGACGACGGCGGCATAAGCGGTGGCGAGGTGGAGCGGAGTGACGGCGATGCCGTGGCCAAAGCCGACCGTCATCGTTGCGACCTCACCCCAATTATTCGCCGCCGGGTAGAGTGTGTGGCCGCGTTCCATCAGTTCGCCAGATACCGGCGACAGGAAGCCGAGCGCGTCGAGGTATGCGCGCTGCCGCGTCGCACCCAGTTCGGCGGCCATGTGCGCGGTGCCGATGTTTGACGAGTGAATGAAGATCTCGGGTACGGTCGCCCATTTGCGAAGCTCGTGGCCGCGGTCGTCGTGGATCGTAAAGCGCCCGATGTGGATCGGTGCGGTCGCGTCATATTTCTGGTCCATCGATTTGATGAGGCCGTCGTTCAGGCTCATCGCGATGGTCAAGGTTTTGAACGTGCTGCCAAGTTCGTAGACACCGAGGGTGGCGCGGTCGAAGCGTGCATTATCGTCGCCATGGCCGGGCACGTTGGGGTTGAACTGCGGCAACGACGCGAGGGCGATGACCTCGCCGGTGCGCACATCCATGACGATGCCGGCGGCCCCGAGCGCGGTGAATTCGGTCATCGCAGCACCGAGTTCGCTTTCGAGCGCCTGCTGAACCCGGCTATCGAGGGAGAGCGCAACCGGCGTTCCGCGCGTTGCCAATGCGGTTAAATGAGTGTCGGCGGCGCGCTCCATGCCATAGCGTCCGCGGCCATCGACATCGGTATAACCGACGACATGCGCCGCAAGTTCGATATTGGGATATAACCGTTCCGGCTCCCACTTGAGCCTGATCGCCGGCTCCCCCAACGCGTTGATCGCCGTCGCCTGCGCCGGCAACACCCGTCGCGAAATATAGCGGAATGTACCAGGATGGATTAATTCCGCATAAATCTCGGAAACGCTGCGATTCGGCACGATCTCAGCCAACCGCTGTGCCAAAACAGCCGGGTTTCCGACCAGCTTTCGCGGTGCGACGGTCACGGCAACGGCGTCGACGGTGCCCGCCAGTTCGACGCCATTGCGGTCCACGATCTCGCCACGCGGCGCCGCCGCGGCGAGCGTGTCGTCGGTTCCAGAATGACCGACTTCATGCAAAACGGCGAGGTCGAGGAGGCGCAGTCCAATCAGCGCAGTGACAATAACGAACAATAACAACGCGATCATCAAGCGCTGTCGCGCCGCAGCGAGTGCGGCCTGGCGTTGGCCGGCGAGCGCAAAGGTCCGGCGCGGCAGCGCCAGAGTGGTCATCGTAGGGCGACTTTACGAAATCCCGTCGCGAGAACTTTGCCCCCTGCAAGCGCCGCATCGGTGCTGAGATCGCGCGGAGCGCGCGGCGAGTAGCTGGCGTTGTGCATGTACGGTACTATTGCGACCGCGTCACGAACCACAGCGACGTTCACGTTAACGGCAGGCTGTAGTGCGGCGGACGGCGCGCGGGGCGCGGCATAGGCTGCGAGCATGACGGGACTGGTCACGAGTTGCTCAGCGCGAGGAGCGGCGAGGCCGAGAACTTGCTCATTCCAACGCTGGAGTTCCGGCAGCCGCGATCGGGTCCGTAAGTCAGCGCGGAGGCGGTGAATCTCGCCGATATCACGCGCGATCATCGCGCGCGACGCCACGATCGCCATCCGCTCGTTCGATGCGTGCACGGATACTGTATAATAGCCGACGACCGAGGCCAATGCAGCCGAGATCAATGCTGCTGACTGAACGGTGTTCATGCGTGCCCCCATGCTGGTGCCGTCGTCCGGGTAGCGGCGCGCAACGTTGCTGACCGCGCCCGAGGATTGTTCTCAATCTCCGCCGTAGACGGCCGGATCGCTTTGCCAGTGTCGGTGAAGGTCGCCGCTGGCGTCGATGTTGCCGGGAGATGCCGCGATCCGGCTGGAGCGGCGCCGCTGCGGTCGCGCAGGAATGTTTTGACGATCCGGTCCTCAAGACTGTGGAA
>JBBRQR010000044.1:0-13257 GCA_038226115.1 Sphingomonadales bacterium
GCCCGACTTTCGGGGCGCAGGACGAAGCCCGCAAAATAATGCTGTTGCGTCGGCGGATAGCCGAGGCGGTTGGTGACCGCGGCGCGCGCCGCCGTCTGCGCCGCGATGTTGCCCGACGTGACAAAATCATAGTCCTCGAGCTGGAGGACGTCGAACGCCGGGGAAGACCATGCCGCAGGCAAGTTGGCGCGCGGCAGGTCGGGGAAGTCGGTCGCGAGTACCTGCGGCGCGTAGAACAAGAGATACGTCGTCGCCGCCGGGAAGGCCGTGCGAACCGCGTCGCGCAGCGCCAGCGTGGCCGCGCCGAGCTTGCGACCAAGCCAATCGAGATATGCCTGTTGCGGCACAGCGAGGTTGCCCCGCACGCTCGTCAGCGGCGATGGCACGGCAAGGCCAGTTTCGGCCACATATGCCGCCGTTGTCGCCGCATCATAGAAGCATGGGCGTCCGTTGGCCCCGACCCACCACCACGGCTCACCGATTTGATAATGCGGCAAGTGGCCCGCAGCAGTCACGATCTCGACGAAGGCGCGGGCGACATCGGCGGCCCATGTCATTGCGGCGGCGCTAAGCGGCGACAACAATGTCGATGGCGGTGACCAGCCGGTCAGCGCGGGGTCACCGGCTGCGTCGCGCTGCTTCCACGCCGCCGGGGCGTGCTGGTCGAGCAGCTCGAACGATTGCGACACGATCAGGGTAAAGCCGTATGCGGCAGCCGCGGCGGCGAAGGCGCGGTGCCACGCGGCAGCGGCGACGTTGAGCGGGCGCGCCGGATCGACCTCGAACGCCGACCCCGTCCAGCGCAGCTGGAAGAAGTGGCTCATCCCGACATAGTGATTGATCGACCCGGCATAGCCCATCGCTGCGATCCCGCGCACGAGCCGCGCCGGGCTGAGATTGTAACTGTCGTCATAGCCGGTTGCGATCCGCAGCCGATGCGGCGGCACGACGGTGTCACCGATCGCGAGCGTCGATGTCGGCCCGGTGCACGCGAGGTCGGACAGCGTCACCGCCGCATCGACCGCTGCTGGCAACGGGGTATCGGCCCCGGTGTAGGCGGCGGGAACAAGCGAGACGAACATCCGATCGATGTCACCGGCAAACACCGGCTCGCCGCCGACGGCAAAGCCCGACGCCAGCGTATTGAAATCGAGGGTGATAACGGCGTCGGTCGGCGTTCCGACCGCATAGTTCCACAGCCGGACATACCAGCCGCGAAACACGCCGGCGGCGTCGCGTCCCTCGATCGTCAGCGTCGGGCCGTTAACGGCGTCGAGCGGCATGACCCCATCCGATTGCCAACGGAACGTCAGGCGGCTGCCGCGATAATCGCGGTTGGTTTCATAGGCGAGAAGCGGGTGATCGAAGCGATCGACCGATTCCCAGATCAGCCCCGCGAGGTCGTTTGCGCGGAGGAAGCTCAGGTCGACGCGAACGGTGCGCGGCGCAGGCGTCGTCGCCGCCGCCATCATCGGGCGCGGGAAATCGACCGTCCAGAAGCGCGCGTCGAACCGCTTGAGCCAATCGCGACGCTGCTGGTCGGCCGCAGTGGCAAGCCAGTGGCGCATCACTCGCCCGCCCGATCGAGCGCCGCGCGGACGTGGCGGGCGATCTGGGTGCCCGTCCGCTGCATGAACGCCGGCGACGCATCGGCAGGCGTTGCGACATTGACCGTGACGTTGATGGTGCCGCCCGACGGCGTTCCGGCAGCCGCGATCCGCCCGGACGCCGTCGGCACGAACAATTCGGGGCCGCGTTCGCCAACCATATACGCCTGCCCGCCGGTGACGGGGCCGCCGGTGGCGCGGCCGGGTGCCCCGCCGAACAGCGACGACGCGACGCTGGCGAGCGAGGCCAGCAGACCGCCGCCGCCGCCGCCGAATAGCTTGCCGAGATCGGCCTTGATCGCACTCGACGCGATTTCGGCGAGGGTCGACAACGCGACCTTCTTCAAGTCATCGAAGCCGAGGTGACCGCTGCGGATCGCCTTGCTCAACGCGGCGTCGATTGCGTTACCGGCCTTTGCCGCGCCGCTCGCAAGCGGGCCTTGGAGTTGGTTCTGGATATTGCTCACGTCGTGCGCGAAGCCGCTGGTGTCGGCGCGGACGGCGATGACGAGACTATCGAGCTGGTCCATCGGGAAAAGCCTCCTTCAGGCGGGCGAGGTCGGCGGCGACGGCGGGCGCGTCGGCGGGGGCGAGGTCGAGACCGAGCGCGAGACGCAACTCGGCTGGCGTCGCCGACCAGAACGCGTCGGGACTCCAGCCGAGCGTCGCCGCCAATCTTGCGGCGGTGCATGCGGCGGTGACGAAATCGCCGCCGCATGCGACGGGTGGCACCGTCATTTTCCGGCGAGAATCTGGGTCAGCAGCGTTTTCAGCACCGGGGTCACCGCCGACAGACCGGCCTGCACGATTGCCTCGGCAAAGCTCTCGCGCGTCAGCGGCACCGCGCCGGGCGCGAGGCAGTGCCACAGCAGCGCGACCAGATCGCCGAGCTTGATCTTACCGGCAGCGGCGTGTTCGACCTGCGCGAACAGCGGCCCGATTTCCGCCTCGGCAGCCACGAGCGCGGCGAAGGTCGGGCGAAACTTGTGGACGATGCCGTCGAGGACGAGCGACGCCTCGCCGCGCACGGCGTTGATCAGCGCGCTCATGCCGTCACCACGCTGCCCGAGGATTCGAGCGCAATCGTGTAACTGCGCTCGTTGTTGAAATCGCCGGCATAATCGAGCCGGGTGACGAGGAACTTGCCGGTCATGGTGTCTCCGCTTTCAAAGGTGACTTGATACAAATCGATCGTGCCGCTGAGCGCGTTGGCCTTGACCCGCGCCTCCGCCGCCGACCCGTTGAACACGCCCGCCCCCGACAGCGAGACCGAGCGGAAACCGGCGTTCGACAGCAATTCGCGCCATCCGCCGGACCCCTTGTTGGTGATGACGACGGTGTCGGAATTGATCGCGAGCTGCGTCGTCCGCAGCCCGGCGAGAGTGGTGAAGACGGGCGGCGTCGCGCCGTCACCGATCTTCAGCAAGAATGCGCTGCCCCGTTCGGCGGCCATAGGTCTTCTCCTTTGTTTAAGTGAAGAGCGGCACCGGCAAAGCCGGATCAGAGCATTTCAGTACGAATGCGGAAATCGAGCGCGGCCTGTGACCAGCCGTTGAGATCCTTGACGAAAACGGCGCGGGCGAAGACCACCCCGGCGACACGGTGCCCGTCGCGGGTTCCCCCGAGGGGACGGATTGCGCCTTCGACGGCAGCGGCGAGCATCTTCAGCCGGGCGATTCCCGGACGGTCGTCCCACACGCTGATCTGGACGCGATGTTCGTGGCCGGTGCCGGTCTTGTGGCTCCAGTCGGTCACCGCGTCGGCGCCGATCGTGACGTACGGCGCGGCGGCGTCGGGGGCGACCCAGTCGAAGACGCCGGTGACGGCAAGGTCAGGGGCGGCAGCGAGCGCAGCGGACACCAGTCGCTGCACTGCAAGGCTCGCGCTCGTCATCGCAACCCCCTTGCGAACAGAGCAAGTCGCGGATCGCGGCGGCGGTGGCGCGTCCCGAAGGCGCGCGCGCGGAGATACACGGCGCTCAGGCGAATCCCGGCGGGATCGAGCGACGCTGCAATCCCGGGCAGCTCGGCGGCGGCGCGCGCCATCAGCATCGCGGTGCCCCGCGCTTCGGCGAGCGCAGCGACCTGATCGAGAATGACAGCGAGCATCATGTGCGGTCCTCCACGAGAAACGTCATGCGGTCGCGTAGGCGCGGATCGGGCTCGGCGCGGAGTATTGCGAGGACGCGACCCCGCCAGCGAAAACGGCTCGTGACCGAGGCGATCGTCGGCAGCCGCAGCGTCAGGCGGTAGCGTGGGCGACCGATCCGGCGCTCGCCGACATCGGCGATCATCGTCACGTCGACCGGCACAAGCGCCGCCCACGCAACGCCCGCGTCGATCCAGCCGCCGACGATGGTCGAGGTCCATTGGTCGATGCCAACCATCTCGCGCAGGCCTCCGGTGAACTCATCCATGACGCGGCGCCGAACCCAGCCGCAGCCGCCGCCATGGTCGCCACAGCGCGACGACAGCGGCAGGCGGGCCGCCGGCGTCGGGCGCATCGCGGTGGGCATGGAAATGCGACACCAACCGGACGATGCCTTGCCGCACGGGTTCGGGGACGCCGTTCCAGTCGGCGGCGAGGCCCGCGCGATAGGTGACGTGCGGGCGCGTCGTCGGATCGGGCGCAAGCAACCGGACCCAGCCGTTGCCGCCAAGATCGATGTCGGTTTCGAACATCGCCCCGGCGAGGGGCAAGCCATCCACGGCGACGCCCGTAATCGCGACGACGGGTGACGCGCCCAACCGCTGCCACGTCGGCACCGGCAGCACGCCGTCGATGACATCGCGGACGATCAGCCGCTGGCCGGTAAACGCCTCGGCCAGCGCGGTCGCCGAGCGGATGAAGCCCGCGATCAGCGCGTCCTCACTTGCGGCGTCGAGCCGGAGGAACGCTTTCGCCTCGGCCAGCGCCACGGGGACGACGGCGGGCGGCAGGAGATCGCCGGTCATCACCGCGCCTCGATGCGGATGACGAGCGCGCGGTCGTCGCGGCGGCCGTCGGACAACGTGATGCGGTTGACGATGCGATAGACCGCGCCGGGGACGCCGCCCTCGATCGTCGCGCCGGTGCGGGTTGCGGTCGTGACGGTGGCGGATACGGTGGCACCGGGCGGTTCGACCTCCCAGTCGCTGCCGACGATCGTCGCGGTGTCGAGGTAATTGGCCGACCAGTCGACCGCGTAGTCAAGCCGCGCGGCCGGGTCCTTGAGGAACATCCCCACGGGCGTGTCTCCTTGGCGATAAAGGGTGAGGTCCCCAGGGCGAGGTGTCCCGGGGACGCGCCGTGGCTCAGGTCGGCTGGTTGATCTCGACCTGCCAGCTGGCGAGGCTGACGGTGCCGCCGGCGACGATCGCCTGCGCCGGACACGTCGTGATGTAGAGCAAGGTCGTCGTCGCGGGATCGAGCAGGGCGATATGATCGACCGTCCCGGCGGCGATGACCGCCAACCCCGACTTCGCCGCGATCGTCACCTTGCGCCCCGAGACGTCGCCGTTGGCAACCGCGAAGTCGGCAGCGGCGAGCGTGGCCTCCGACAGGCGACCGGCGTCGGCGGCGGCATAGGTCGCCGGCTGGCCGTTTATCGCGACCATTCGCGTCGCGGTCGAAATCTTGGCGAGCGCGGTGTCGAACACGGCATTGCTGCAAAACTTGCTCATTTTCGTCTTCCTTCAGGCTGGGGGGAAATTAGGGAATTATCGTCGTGCGGAAGTCGCCGGTGACGATCAGGGTGCGCTCGGGCGGGGTCGCGGTGCCGGGCAGGAGGATCGGCAGTGTCCGGTCGACGATGGCGATCCGCCCGCTGTCGATGACCACCGCCCGCCCGCCGACGAACGCCACGATCGAAGCGGTTGCCGCCGATGGCGACCGCGCCGACGCGGGCAGGATCGCGCCACGCCAGGTCACGGTCCCCGCCCCGCCGATCATCGTGCTGCGGTCGGAATCGACGACCAGCGTCACCATCCACGCGGTCGTCCCGGCGGTGGCGGTCGTCGCGAGCCGCCCGGCAGAGGTGCCGATCGTCGCCGTCCAGCCGATCGTCGGAGCCTGCGCCAGCGTCGCGATCCGACCCGTCGCGGGCACGAACTGGGTCGCCCACCCCGCGAGCGATGCTGCAGCGCGCGTTGCGAGCACAGCCCCGCGCGCGCCGAGGGTCGTCGCCCACCCGGTCAATGTCATCGCGGCGCGAGTCGTTGTTGCCGCGCCGGCGGGGCGCAGGGTGGCGGTCCACCCGGTCATCGTTACCGCCGCGCGCGTCGCCAGCGCATTACCCGCCAACGGTAAAGTCGTCGCCCAGCCGCTTACCGGGCTGGTCGCGCGGCTTGCCTGCCGATCGGGGGCCGGGGTCAGCGAAAAAGCGGGAACCCCCAGCGCGCCCGCCGCGAAGGGGATGCTCCGGGCAAGGCCGCGTTGATCGACATCGACATTCGCCGACTTTGCCCGACCGAGGATATACGGCCCCGACCCCGTCGTCAGCGGCGTGTAATTGCCGCCGCCGTTATTGTCGGGAAGGGGCTGATACGGCTGGCGGTTGGCGGTTCCGGACTTGTCGAGGGTGAACGGGCCGGTCGCAATCGTGATGCCGTCGACGTACAGCGACTGTGACCCGACGCCGTAGAATTCGAAATAATATTCGGGGCTGCCAAGGCTGTCGTTCGCGCTTTCGAGGTCGATATTGCCCTCGAACCCGACGCCGTAAGCGGCCGACCACATCCCCAGTGCTTGCGGGCGGTAGCCGTGCTGGCGCGTTTCGGTCGCGACCCATTGCCATGTCGCGCCGCCGTCGGTAATCGCGCTGCCGGTGCCGGTCGGCCCGCCGGTCGCGGCGGTATTGCCCGTCGTCGCGGTGCACTGATAGACATTGGCCGGCGACCCGACGATGACGATCTGCGCGCCAACGGCATAGGCCTTGTTCCGCGTCGACGACAGCGCGACACCGATCCGCAGCGCCTGCACGACGGGGTCGAAATAGGCGTCCTGCTTGGTCGCATTCTTGAGCGTGACGTTGTTGGCATAGCGGTTGACCCGCGCCTGACAGTCCTCGATGTCGTTGAGCGCGATCGTCGCCAGCGTCAGCGAATTATACCACGCGTTGACGCGGTCGCCGGCGAAGGTGTTACCCTCGATGACGTTTTCGCTCGACATGGCGGTCGTGTTCTCGCCGACGCCGTACCACAACGGCGACTGGCCGCCGTAGATCTCGCCGACATTGTTGACGAAGCCGTGGCGGCTCGCCGCCGGATAGGTCTTGCCGAGGACAAGTCCGGCGGGCAGCGCGCTGTACGCGACATTCTGCATCACAAACGCCGGGGCGCCGTTCAGAAACCGCAGGTCGTTGCCGATCGCGAGCCGGTCGAGCCCGACGCCCGCATCAGTGACGTTGGTGCCGGTGCCACTGATACCCGCCGTCCCGCCGATCGCCGTCGGCAATCGCGCGCAATTGACGACGGCGGGCGCGTTGATCGCCCGCTCGACGGTGACCGCGCGAACGAGGACCGGGTTGTGCTGACTGCCAAGCGTTGCCGGCGACAGGCCGGTCTTCCACCATTTGCCGTTCGTTGCCCAAACGAGCCCGGGTGACGCCGCCCACCCGTAATACGCCGAGGTGTCGGTCGGCGTCGCGTTGCGGAATTCGAAATTGTCGCACCACGCATATGGCGCAAGGGCAAATTTGCCGCTCGCCGCCTCCATCGCCAAGCCGGCGAAGCGGACGCGACTGACGTTCTGCCAGCTCGCAACATTGCTCGACGACCCGCGCAGGATGCAGTTGGCGCGCGGGTTGGCGGCGGCAGGATCGCCCTCGATCACCAGCCACGTCGCGTTGGTGTTGACGCCGTAAGTGACAGCGGTCGTCGTGGCAGCGGTCGTCACCCCGGCGATCAGGCGGATGCGACACCCGTCGACCGATTGCGTGATCGCCGCCTGACCGTTGGCGGCGGCAAGCGTTCCGCCCGCCCCCGCGTTCGCCGCCGACCACAGCCGCAGGCTTTCGATCGCAAGATTAATGTTGGCGAGCGGGGTTGCGGCTGCGGTGCTCGCGGTCGTCGACACATTTGCCGCCGCCGCCGTCGTTGCGCCGGTCGGGCTGACATAGGCGAAGCGCGGGACGATCCAGCTGTTGCCCGGGTTGTACGCGACGACGAACGGCACTTGGGCGGCGGTCGCTAGCCCGCTCGTGCCAAGGTTGGTCATCGACTTCGTCGCGGCAGGGTCCGATTTTTGGGCCGGGCCGATCCACGGATAGACTTCGTAATCGCACCGCAGCAGACCCTTGGTCAGCGCCGTCGCCATCGCCGGATCGACCGCCGCCGCATACACGCGCAGTGCCAGCGCCGCCGCGCCGTCGCCGGTCGTCGCCGGGTAGAGCGGCGAGGTCGACAGCGTCGTCGCCCAGAATGTCTTGACCGTCGTCCCGTCGGTGACGGTGAACCTGACCCCTGCGACGGGCGCGAGGGCATTCGGGTGATGGCTGACGACGGCGCATTCGAGCGCAAAGCTGCCCGACTGAAGCTGATACGGGACGTCGGTCCAGCGGACGATCGGCGCGGGGGCAGCGATGGTCGAATTGTTGGTGACGGCGATCGTCTGCGCGGTCGACCCGCTTCGCCACCCGGCGAGAGCGGTCAGTGTCAGCCCGGCATCGCCGACATAGATGTGCTGCGACAGCGCGAGGCGCACGGTGATCGTGCCATCGCCATTGTCGATCTCGTCGGGGTTCTTGGCATCGCGGACTCCGGCGGCGGTCGCGACGACGGCCTTCCGCAACGCCTTGGTCGCGATTAGCGTCCGGGCGACGGTGGACGACGCGACCGCCGTACCGCCCGACTGGATGAAGCCGTTCGTCGTTGCGGTCAGGGTCAGCCCCGGCGACGCCCCGTTGGGGCCAAGCGCATAAGCGGCAAAGTTGGCCGCCCATTGCGCGGGCGAATCGGGGCTCAGCGCGATGGCCGATCGGGTCCCGGTCAGCGTAACACGCAGGATCCAGCCGTTGGTTTCGACCTGTGCGACGGTAATCGCCATGGGCAGTTCCTTTGCGATGACGCCCAAAGAAAAGCCGCGCGGAGTTGCCTCCGCGCGGCTGGATCGGTCGGTGGTGGCTTAGGCGGCGCTGAACTTGAGCAGCTTGATCGCCTCGGAGTTGATCACTGCCCCTCCGACCCGGCGGACGGCGTAAAAGGCGACGAACGGTTTGTTGCTGAACGGATCGCGCAGGATCCCGGTCGCGTTGCGCTCGGTGATCAGATAGCCGGCCTTGAAGTTGCCGAAGGCGATTCCGAGGCTGCCGTTGGCAACGTCGGGCATCGCTTCGGCATCGACGACCGGATAGCCAAGCAGCGTCGCGGGCTGGTCCGCCGACAGGCCCGGCTGCCAGATGAACGCGCCGGTCGAGTCCTTCATCTTGCGGACGCGGGCCAGCGTCGACGAGTTCATTACGAACACCGCGCCCTGACGGTACGGCGGGCGCAGCGCGTGGACGAGGTCGATGATCTTGTCCTGCGGGTTGGTTGCCGGGAAGCCGCCGTCGACCCCGCTTGCGATGTACTGGAGCGTCCCGAAAGCGCGCGTCGTGTCGTCGGTCGCGGCGACGGGAACGGTCAGGAAGCCCTTGGGCTGGCCGATCCCGGTGCCGGTGACGAAGGCGACGCTTTCGGCGCGGGCGAACTCGGTCGCGATCTCGCCTGCCAGCCACGTCTCGACATCGAACATCGCGTCGTCGAGCATCGCCTGGCTCGCCGTCGGATTGGCGTACAGCTCGCCCATCGGTGGGACGATTTCGACGAACGTCGGCGTCCCCGTTGTCGGACGCGCCGCCGTTTCGCCGGCCCAGCCCGACTGGACGCCGCCGACCGCGATCAGCTTGCGGTAGTTCGCCGAACCGACCTGGACGATCGACGCGATGCTGCGAATCGGCGAAATGTTCTTCAGCGTTTCGTCGATGACGGTGTCGATCTCGTTCGGCACAGTGACGCCGCCGTCACCGGGCGAGCCGATGCTGAACGACTTGAGTTCGGGCGCACCGGCGGCATCGCCCTTTCGCAGGTAACGGTCGGTGAACGCCGTCCGCTCGGGCGATGCGGCCTTGGCGCCGCTGAGCACAGGGCGCTGGAGGCGCAGCGTCAGCCGGTCGAGATCGCTCCGCAACGCCGCAATGTCGGGATCGGGCAGCACGGCGGGGGCGGTAACGGCGGCGGTGAAGCTCGCCTCGAGCGAATCGGCCTTCGTTTCGTACTTTGGCGTTTCATAAAGTCCAGTCATACGGTCTCCTCAGGTGAAACGGCGACGACGCGCGCGAGGCGCTGCATCGGAAAGGTGACAAGGCTGACCTCGATCAGTTCGAGGTCGGTCAGGTGGCGCGCGCCCTTGCTCGGCACGCTGGCGCGGACGCGGTAACCGAACGACAGGCCGGTCAGCGCCCGGCTCCGCAGCAGTGCGGCGGCGTCGCGGGCGATGCGCGTGTCGGCAAGGCTGGCGATGACACGCAGCCCGCGCCCATCCTCCGACAGATGATCGACGGTGCCGATCGGATGCGCGGCGTCGTGCTGCCACAACAGCGGCACGGGGTGGGTCGGCGGCCGCGCGAACGCGCCCCGGTGGACGACGTCGCCGCCCGCATCGGGCACGTCGAACACCGCCGCATAGCCGGACAGGCGAGTGGGCATGGGCGTCTCCTTCAGTTAACGGTGGATCAAATCCGTCATCCCCAGCCGCGCGGCGATGGCGACGAGGAGCGCGGCCACGGCGCCGCGAATGGCCCATGTCACGACTGCCGACAGCGCCGAGCGTTTGGCGTCGCGCCAGCCCTGGATGAGCTCGCGCAGCTCGACGATGTCGGCCCCGGCGCGTTCGTCGTGGAGGCCGATGCTGGCGAGCGCGCGCGCGGCCCCCGCCTCGGTCGCTTCCTCGATCAGCGCGCGGAGCGTGATGAGGTCGGCCCCCTGCCCCTCGGCCTGGGCGATCAGTGCGGCGAGCATCGTCATGGCATTCCTCCCAAACTGTGCAGGCCGAGCAGCGCGCGTTTCTCGTCGTCGGTGAGGAAGGCGGCGGCGGCGACCTGCGCCCATAATTTCTCGCGGTCGGCGGCGAGCGCGGGGATCGCGTCGCGGTCGACGTCGAGCGCCAGCCCCGGCCACCAGTCGTGAAGGAAGGTCGCAAGGCTGCCGTAGATCCGGCTCGTCAGCGGCAGCAGCGTCAGCCGCCACAGCGCGACGTTCGCCTCGCGGTAATTGGCGAACGCATTATCGCCGGATAGGCCGAGCAGCATCGGCGGCACCCCGAACGCGAGCGCAATCTCGCGGCTGGCGGTGTCGCGCGTCCGCCCGAAGTCCATTTCGGCCGGCGTCAGCGACAGCGGCTGCCACTTCATCCCGCCATCGAGCAGCATCGGGCGACCCGCATTCGCCGCGCCGGCGAACCCGGCCTCCATTTCGGCCTTGAGCCGGTCGAACTGTTCGGCCGACAGCGCCGAGCCGTCGCCGGGATCGTAGACGAGCGCGCCGGAAGGCCGCGCGGCGTTGTCGAGCAGGTTCTTGTTCCAGTTGCTCGCGGCATTGTGCGTCTCGACCGCCGCATTCGCCGCGCCGATGCACCCCAACCCATAATGATCGTCGAGCGGATGGAAGCTGCGGATATGGAGCAGCCCGGGCCGCTCCCCCACCGTCACCGCCGGAAACCGCTGGAGCGTCGTCCCCGCGCGGTACAGATAACCGACCGGCCAACCACTCGCATCGGCCTCGACCGTCACGCGTTCGGGCCGCAGCGAGTAGAGTGCAACCGGCAGCCCACTCGCGCCCAGCCCCACCTCGATATACGCATTGCCGTGGAGGAGCAGGTTCGCCGCGACGGTCTCGATCAGCGACGGTCCCGGCTCGCCGCCACCGAGCAGGCCGAGCACCGGGTGATCGGGCGGATTGCTCCGCACCGGCGCGCCCGCCGCGCCCTCGGCGATGATCCGCACCGCGCGCTGGGCAATCGGGTTACGCAGATACGCATCGCGGACGAGCGCCTCGTAACTTCGCGTCGGGCCGGTGTTGGCGTTCCAGTTCGACCGGATGAAGTCGGGCAGGATCGCGGGCTCGCGCGCCTGTGGCGGACGCGACTTGCGCCCGAAGACGGGGAATCTCATGGGCTTCTCCTGAAAAAAGCGACCGGCGCGGCGTTAAAGGCTCCGCACCCCCGGCTCGGGCCGGACCGGGCCGAGCAGCAGTTCGGTCAGCGCCCACACCAGCGCGTCGGCGCGGTCGGGCGAGCGGCCCGGCCCGGCGTAGGCCCCGCCGGTCAGCAACCCGCACATCTCGTCCTCGAGCGCGGCGAACATCCCGACGTGGGCGACCTTGCCTTGTTCATACAGCGCCGTGATCGGCTCGGCGCGGGCGACCTTGCCGACGACGGCGTGGACCTTCTTGACCGGCGAGTTCGGATCGATCGTGTGGAGGATCGATACGACCAGCGCGCCGCCGATATTGCCCTCCGCGACGATGCGGTCGGCGCCGAAGTCGCTTGCCGCCGTCGCGACGACGCGCGCCCAGCCGTTCGGCGACAGGCCCTGCACCGATCGATCGGCGATGACATAGCCGCGCCCGTCGGGCCCCAATCGAACGACGACGATGCCGCACGCATCGGCCTTCCCGCCTTCGCTCGCCGGGGGATCGACGCCGATCACTGTCCGCCCCCGCGCTGGCCCCGCGACGACGCGGCAGGCGTCGAGCAACGCGCGGGTCCACAATGCGCCGTCGAGATCGACGACGAATTCGCCGTGTAATTCCTGCCGCGCCAGCCGCGTTCCGCCATAGTCGCGCAGCAGCCCGGCGAGATAGGTCGCGGGCAGGTTGACGCGGTTATCGTTGGTCCGCCCGCGCGTCACGGCGACGCCGTCGCGGGCGGCGAGCGCCTGGAGCCAGCCGAGCGGGCGCGGCGTCGTCGTCAGGACGCGGCGCGGACGTCGCCCCCGGCGCAGCGCCATGTCGAGGTTCGCCAGCGCCGCCTCGGGCGCGTCCCATTTGGCGATCTCGTCGCCCCACGCAAAATCGAACGACGGCCCGCGCAGCGAATCGGGTTCGGCCGCGCCGAACCATGTCGCGATCGTGCCGTTGGTCCACACGAGCTGCCGCTTGGTCACATCGACGCGCGGACGTTCGTACGCGACGGCGAGCACCCCGGCATCGCCCTCGACCATCACGCTGCGCGCATCGTGGAGCGTCGCCCCGACCAGCGCCAGCCGCGCGCCGGCGACCGACCGCGCGCGTTCATCGATCCACGCCGCCCCGGCAAAGGTCTTGCCGAACCCGCGACCGGCGAGGATCAGCCACGTCGTCCAGTCACCGTCGGGCGGCACCTGCCCGCCGTGCGCGCGAATGTCGGCGGCGGCGAGCAGGGCGGCGAGCTGCTCTTTAGGGAATTGCTCGACGACGGCAGCACGCTGTCCGGCGTCGAGCCACTTGAGCCGATCGAGCGGCGAGTGGAGCGCGTCGTCCATCGGCGTCTCCTGTTGTTTCTGTGGCTGGTGGAGGGGGGGGTGGCCAGTCGATGCCAACTGCGCGGACCGCATCCCATTCTTGCCGTCATCCTGGCGAAAGCCACGACCAACCTATCCACCTGTCGCATGGCAGCGAGACGGGACTTGGCCTGCGCCAGGATGACAGCAAGACGC
>JBBRQR010000045.1:0-13013 GCA_038226115.1 Sphingomonadales bacterium
GAAAATGTCAGCGCGTGGGCAATACGCCTGCCACCGACGCTCGAGCGAAGGCGGCGTATAGGCGCGGCAACCCGCAGGGTCAACGGGTTTTCACAGGCAAACATACGCTCGCGGGCCCGAAGGCCGCATCACCGAGTGCATGCCAACCAATCCCCCGACGGGTCTTCGCCCTACAGTGACCCGTGGCAGTGCTTGAACTTTTTGCCCGACCCGCACGGGCAGGCAGCGTTTCGCGACGTCGTCTGCAACCATTCGGTGCGCGTATCTTCGTCGATATCGGCGAAGGCGGCGGCAGCGCTGCGGGCGATATCGAGCTGCGACACCGGCATGGTCCCGACCGGCCCAAAGGCGTCGCTCATCCCGGTCAGCGGATCGATATGTGTTGTGACGAAACTGGGCAGCGGCGGGGCGTAGGCCTCGGGCTGCATCTCGAAACGGGCGTTCGCCAGCATCCGCGTGACGTCTTCGCGGACGGTTGTGAGCATCCGCTCGAACAGCGCAAATGCCTCCGACTTATACTCGTTGAGCGGGGTCTTCTGAGCGTAGGCGCGCAGGTGGATGACCTGGCGCAGCGCGTCGAGCGTTGCGAGATGCTCTTTCCACTGGTGGTCGAGGACCTGGAGGAGGAAGTTCTTTTCGATCTGTATCCATGATTGTGAAGGGACGGTCGCCGCCTTGTCGGCCATCATCGTGTCCGACGCCGCGATCAGCCGGTCGACGAACATCTCCTGATCGACCGCCTCTTCTTTGACCCAGTCGCGGACATCGGCGTCGAGACCGAGAGTCTCACGCACGGCGGCGTCGAGCGCGTCGATATCCCACTGTTCGGGATAGGTGTTCGGCGGGCAGTGGAGGCCGACGAGGGCGTTGACGGTTTCGTGGCGCATGTCGGTGACGACATCGCCGACAGCATCCGAATCCATGATGTCGGCACGCTGGTCATAGACGACCTTACGCTGATCGTTCATCACGTCGTCGTACTGGACGACATTCTTGCGCTGATCGTAATTGCGCGCCTCGACCTTCTTTTGCGCGGTCTCGATCGCCTTCGAGATCCACGGGTGGACGATCGCCTCGCCCTCCTCGAGCCCGTTGTTCATCATCCGCGTCAGCATGCTCTGCTGGCCGAATATACGGAGAAGGTCGTCGTCGAGACTCAGGTAGAAGCGGCTGAGACCGGGGTCGCCCTGACGACCCGAGCGACCGCGCAGCTGATTGTCGATGCGGCGGCTTTCGTGGCGCTCGGTGCCCAACACGAACAGCCCACCGACGGCACGGACGGCGTCGCGTTCGGCGGCAACCTCGGCCTTGATCCGGGTGATGGCGGCGTCGCGCTCGGCGCCGTCGACGCCTTCCAGTTCGCGGGTGATGCGCGCGTCGACATTGCCGCCCAACTGAATGTCGGTGCCCCGGCCGGCCATGTTGGTCGCGATCGTCACGCCGCCAAGGCGGCCCGCCTGCTCGACGATATGCGCTTCCTGTTCGTGATAGCGCGCGTTAAGGACGACGTGCTCGACCGCCTCCTTCTTGAGGAATTCGCTGAGCAATTCGCTCTTCTCGATCGACACGGTGCCAACGAGGATCGGCTGGCCGCGCGCCTTGGATTCGCGGATCGTCTTGACGATCGCCAGAAACTTCTCGTCGGCGTTCTTGTAGAATTCGTCGTCGACGTCCTTACGCTGCACCGGCAAATTCGTCGGGATTTCAACGACGTTGAGCTTGTAGATGTCGAAGAATTCGGCTGCTTCGGTCGCCGCCGTTCCGGTCATGCCGCCGAGCTTGGGATACAACCGAAAATAATTCTGGAAGGTGATCGACGCGAGCGTCTGATTTTCGGGCATGATGTCGACGCCCTCCTTGGCCTCGACTGCCTGATGGAGCCCTTCGGCCCAGCGCCGCCCGTCCATCATCCGCCCGGTGAACTCGTCGATGATGATGACCTTGCCGTCCCGAACGATGTAATCGGTATCGCGGCGGTAGATCATGTTGGCGCGCAGCGCCTGGTTCAGGTGATGGACGACCTGCGTGTTTTCATAGTCGTACAGGTTCTCGCCCTCGAGCAGCCCGGCCGCTTCGAGCGCGCGCTCGGCCTTTTCGGTGCCGTTCTCGGTCAGGATAACCTGCTTCTGCTTTTCGTCGATCTCGACATCGACAATGTCGAGCGTTTTCACCATCGCGTCGACCTGCATGTAAAGTTCCGACTTGTCATCGGTCGGGCCGGAGATGATCAGCGGGGTGCGTGCTTCGTCAATCAAAACCGAATCGACTTCGTCGGTAACTGCGAAGTTGAATGGGCGCTGGACCATCTGTTCGCGCGCATATTTCATGTTGTCGCGCAGATAATCGAAGCCGAATTCGTTGTTGGTGCCGTAGGTGATATCGGCAGCGTACGCCGCGCGGCGGGTGTCGTCGTCAAGGTTGGGGACGATGACCCCGACGGTCATGCCGAGGAAGGTATAGACGCGGCCCATCCATTCGGCGTCGCGCGACGCGAGATAGTCGTTGACAGTGACAACGTGGACGCCTTTTCCCTCTAACGCGTTGAGATAAACGGCTAAAGTTGCGACAAGTGTTTTGCCTTCGCCCGTCCGCATTTCGGCGATCTCGCCACGGTGAAGGACAACGCCGCCGATCAGCTGGACGTCGTAGTGCCGCTGGCCGAGCGCGCGCTTGGCCGCCTCGCGGACGGTGGCGAACGCCTCCGGAAGCACGTCGTCGAGTGTCTCGCCCGCTGCGAGCCGGGCGCGAAATGCCGCCGTCTGGCCGGCAAGGGCTTGATCCGACAGCGCAGAAACGGCGGCTTCGTGGCCGTTGATGCGAGCAACAAGAGGACCAAGCGAGCGGACGTAACGCTCGTTCGACGAGCCGAAGATGCGCTTCGCAATGCCAGCAAACATGAGAACCCTAACCGTTGGCGGGGAGCCGCTAGGGCGCGCGCCGCGACCGGCGGGACATAGGGAGGGGGGCGGCGCTAGTCAATTCGACCGATGTCGACCGAGCCGAGTGGTCAGCGCGCGATCGGTTCGGCAGTGAACCCGACGCTGACCGCTCGCACTGCCGCCACCGGGGTATCGGCGCGGTCGCGTGCCGGGGTGAACGCGGTTGTCTGCACTTCACGGCAGGCAATACGGTCGAGCGCAGCGCTGGTGCTTGACGAAGTAACGTCACAGGTCGTGACACGGCCACGGGCGTCGGTTGCCACGACGAGATCGGTAACCAGAACGGCACCGGGTCGCGGGAGCGAGGCCACCGTCACCGCGAAATCGACCTGCCGTGCATCAGCAGCGGGGCCGGTCTGACGACGCAGCGCGATCACACTATTCACCGTGAAATCCTCGCGGACGACGGCGACGACAGGGGCTCCGGTAGCATCGCGGGCTGGCGTAAACCGCGCTCGGCGCATCATCTCGGCGCACGCGGTCCGGTCGAGCAATGGCATGCCCTGTGACTGCGTCACGGCGCAATGGACCGGTGTCCCGCTAGGGTCGACCGTCACCTCGATCCGTGTCGCCGACGGCCGTGTCTCGTTCATCAGGGCCGCAACCATGCCGAGATCACCCGACATCGGCGGGCCAATGATCGTGGGCATCGTCGCCAAGGCAGCAATAAGCAGCAACATCGGTCTTGCCTCCTGCAGCGCACGTCACCAAAGCGGACGCATTATGTCAAGCACGTCCCCCCTCGCGCGTCCCTTCCCCGAAATGCAGCACCTTGCCGGGGTCCGCATCGGCACCGCGACGGCAGGGTATAAGCCGTGGAGCCGTGCCGACATCACCTTGGTCGAACTTGCCCCCGGCACGACTGTCGCGGGGGTTACGACACGGTCGAAATGCCCGTCGCCCGAGGTCGAGTGGTGCCGCGCCAGCCTGCCTCATGGCTCCGCTCGCGCGCTGGTGGTCAACGCCGGAAATTCAAACGCCTTCACCGGGCTGAGTGGGCGCAACGCCAGCCGCGCCCAGGTCGATGCCGCCGCCGCCCTGATCGGATGTAGCGTGCACGAGATCTTCGTAGCGTCGACCGGGGTCATCGGTGTGCCGCTCCCGTTCGACAAGGCAATCGCCGGAGTCGCCGCCGCGCATGCTGCGTTGGGCACGGCATCGTTCGCCGATGCCACCGCAGCAATCGGCACGACCGACACATTCTTGAAAGGTGCGACGGCGAGCGCGATTGTCGGCGACGTGCGCATCACGATCCGCGGCATCGTCAAGGGATCGGGCATGATCGCCCCCGACATGGCGACGATGTTGGGCTTTATCTTCACCGATGCCGCCATCGCCGCGCCGTTGCTCCAGTCGATGCTTAGCGCGGCGACGGCGACGAGCTTCAACGCGATCACGGTCGACAGCGACACGTCGACCTCGGATACCGTCCTCGCCTTTGCCACCGGGGCGGCGGGAAACGCGGTGCTGACCGCAGTCGATTCGCCGGGAGCCGACGCCTTCGCCGCCGCGCTGGCCGACGTCTGCACGCAACTGGCCAAGCTTGTTGTCCGCGATGGTGAAGGCGCGACCAAGTTCGTCACGGTCGACGTCACCGGAGCCGAAGACGACCGCGCGGCGAAGGTCATCGCACTGACGATCGCCAATTCGCCACTGGTCAAGACTGCAATCGCGGGGGGCGACGCCAACTGGGGGCGCGTCGTCATGGCGGTCGGCAAGGCGGGCGAAGCTGCCGACCGCGACCGCCTCGACATCCGCTTCGGCGGGACGACGGTCGCCGCCGGGGGCGCAGTCGTGGCCGGGTACGACGAGGCCCCGGTTGCGCGGCACCTCGCGGGGCAGGACATCGAAATCGGCGTCGACCTCCACCTCGGCTCCGGTCGCGCGCGGGTGTGGACGTGCGACCTGACCCACGGCTACATCAGCATCAACGGCGATTATCGGAGCTGACCCCATGACGACGGCGATCTTGTGGCCGACGTTCGCGCTCGTCGCGTTGATCTTTTCGGTGTGGGTCCAGATCCCAGTGCGCCGCGTCCGCCACATCGCCGCCAGCCCGCCGAAGCGCGGCGACCTCGCGACGGGTGACGCCGCGCGGCGGTATTTCGCCCCGGTCGACCTCGCGGCGAACAACCTCACCAACCTGTTCGAGATGCCGGTGTTGTTCTTTGCGCTGGTCCCGCTCCTCCTTATCTCCCGTCACGGCGGGACGATCGAGGTTGCGCTCGCGTGGGTCTATGTTGCCCTGCGCGCGGTGCACAGCGTCATCCACACCGGCACCAACGTCGTCCGCACCCGCTTCCTTGTCTATATCGCGTCGTGCGCGGTCTTGTCGGCGATGTGGCTTGGCTTCGGTATCGACCTCGCGCTCGGTCGCTAAGCGCCCCGCAATGTCGCGTCACCTGCCCTATCTCCACGCTGCTGCGGGCATTGCCGCGTTGTGTGCACTCGACGCGGCGGTCAAGCATCTGACATTCGCTTACGCCGTGCTGTTCGTCACTTTCGGGCGCTATGTCGCCGGGACGACGATCGCGGCGCTCGTGTGGTGGGCGCAGGGCGCGCCACGCTTCACCCGAGCGATGGTTCGCAGCCACCTCGTTCGCGGTGTCCTGATCGCGCTGACCGCCGCATTGTTCTTCTTCGCGATCCACACGCTGACGCTCGCCGAGGCGATCACCTTGTCGTTCACCGCGCCGCTGATGATACCGCCGCTGGCGCAGCTGTTTCTGGGTGAGGCGATGCGCGGGCGCGTACTCGCGGCGGGGCTGCTCGGGCTGGCCGGGGTAATCGTCACCGTGCAGGGGGCACCGTCGTTTTCGGGCGATCGGCTCCCGGCGCTCGCCGCGATCCTCGGGGCGTCGCTGACCTATTCGCTCGCGGCGATCACGATGCGGGCGCGGGCGGCGAGCGACGGCGCGACGCGCCTGACACTCAGTGGGACGCTGATCCCGATGCTGTTGCTGAGTCCGTTCGCGATCGGACAGCAAGTACCAGCGGCGATCGACTGGCCGTGGTTCGCCGCCGCCGGGGTGTTCGGCAATATCGGTATCCAGCTCCTCAGCCGCGCCTATGCCGAGGTCGAAGTCCAGCGCCTCGGCATCCTCGAATTCACCGCCCTGCCGTGGGCGGCGCTGTTCGGCTGGCTGGTGTTCGGCGAGTCGGTACGAGTCGCAGTGTGGCTGGGGGCGGTCATCATCCTCGGCGCGTGCCTGTGGTCAGCGCGCGCCGACCCGCCCGCGGCGTTGGGGGTGTGAAGGTCAGGCGAGTTCGCCCTCGAGCCAGCTCTTGAGGTGCGATTTCGGCGCGGCGCCGACCTTGGTCGCGACCTGCTTGCCGTCCTTGAACAGGATCATCGTCGGAATGCCACGAACGCCGTACTTCGTCGGCGCGTCGGGGTTCTCGTCGATGTTCAATTTGACAATATCGACCCCGCTAAGTTCGTCGTTGATCTCCTCAAGCGCCGGGCCGATCTGGCGGCACGGACCGCACCATTCGGCCCAGAAATCAACGAGGACCGGGCGGCTCGACTCGAGAACGTCGGCGGTGAACGAGGCGTCGGTGACGTGCTTGGCGGGCATGGGCTGATCCTTGCTGGTTTTCGCCATTCCCTAACAAGCAGGGCAGGCGCAACTGATGAAACGTAATCGCTCGCCCCCCGCCCCGCAACGCCTGTTGCCCCCAAGCCTTTCTTTGCGACCGTCAACCCGGCGCATTCGCCTTGATCAGGTCCTCGGGCAATTCGATCAACCTCGCGGCATGAGTATAGAGCAGCGCCGCCTCGATCCGCCGTCCCGGGAAGATCACGCCGAGCGCTGCAACATAAGCGGCCATCTGCTTGAGGTGGTACGGTGCGACGGCAGCGGCGGTCGCCGGGACGGCGCTGCCCGTCTTGAAATCGACGACGCGGATACGATCGGCGGTGATGAGCAGGCGGTCGACGGTACCGGCGATAACGATATCGCCGACAGTTGCGGCGATCGGGGCCTCGGCGAGACTATCGGGGCCGAAGACGTCGACGAACGCCGGATCGGCGACGATGGCGAGTGCGGTGGCCGCGATGCGGTCGCGCGCCGCCGCGTCGAGATCGGCGGCGGTCCGGGACAGCCACGTCGCTGCCACCCCGGCACGGTCGTCCGGCGCAATATCGGGCAGGCGTTCGAACAGTGTATGGAGCAACTGCCCGCGCCGCGCCGCCGCCGCCGCTGCTGGTCCCGGCGGGGCCTGTGCGATATCGTCGGCGGCAATCGCCGACGGGCTGAGCGGGCGCGGCGGGCGCGCCTCGACCGGAGCGAGGGTCCGTGCCCAGTGGGGGACATCGGCGGCGGGCGGCGGGGCGGCGCGGGCAACTTCGGGCTCGCACTTCGTCCCCGCACGATGGATTCGGACTGCCCCCCACGCCGGATCGTCCTCCACCGCCATGTCCCATGTCGTCTTCATCGCGCGTTCGACCGCCGCGTGCCAGCTGCCCTCGGGCGCGATACCTTTGTCACGGACGCCGAGTGCGCCGCCGATGAACAACAGGTCTTCGGCACGGGTCAGCGCGACGTACAGGAGCCGCCAGTGTTCGGCACGAGCCGCCGTCGCGAGGGCGTCGGCTTCATCGGCGACCAGCCCCAGTCGTCCGGCCTTGCCGCCGTGGAAGACCGGCACCGGCGCGGAGCCGTCGAGCGAGAGCATGATATGGCCCGCATCGTCACGCGGCGGCGGGCGGGTTGCGTCGGCAAGAACGACGACCGGGGCCTGCAGCCCCTTCGCGCCGTGAACGGTCATGATGCGGACGGCGTCGACCGGTGCGTCGGGATCGCGCTTGAGATCGATGTCGTCGGCGATCCAGCTGAGAAAACCTTGAAGCGACGGTGCGTTCGCCGCCTCGAATGCCAATGCCTGACCGAGCAATGCGGCGATCTGGTCGCGCGCTTCCTCGCCGAGGCGGGCAAGCAATTTGGCGCGCCCGTTCAGTGGGCCCGACAGAATCTGTTCGAGAAACTCATACGGTGCGGCGAAGTCAGCGAGGGCGAGGACGGCGCGCAAGGTTTCCGCCGCCGCCCCACCCGCATCGCGCACCGCCGACCACAATGTTCCCCGCCGGTTATGCGCGAGGGTGAACAACTCGTCCTGGCTTAGCCCGACGAACGGCGAGGTAAGCAGCGCGGCGGTCGTCAAATCGTCGTCGGGTTGAAGGGCGAAGCGGACAAGCGCGAGGCAGTCCTGCACCGCGAGCGGGGCAGTCAACCGCAGCCGGTCAACCCCGGCCACCGGCACGCGCAAGTCGTGGAGGGCAGCGACGAGCGCCCCGACGAACTCGCCCCGGCTGCGGACGAGGACAAGTATGTCCTCGGGACGCGCGCGGCGGCCTCGCGCCGGGAGGTCGAGCGCGGTCGCGGGGTCGAGCCACGCGGCGATCTGGCGGGCAAGCTTGTGCGCCATCTGCACCTGCGCCGGGGGGAGCCACGGTGCATCGCCATCCGAGCCGTCGTCATCCGCCCCGTCGTCACCGGCCTCGGGTGCAAGCGGCGGCCACAAAGTTACGCGCCCGATGAGGTCAGCGCGGTGAGGTTCGTGCACCGCGATCGCCTCGTCCATGCCAAAGGCGGCGTGGCCCAGATCGTCGGCGACGGAATCGACCACCTCGAGGATCGCCGGGACCGAGCGGAACGACCGCGTCAGCGCCGGATCGCGCCATTCGTGCGCCGCGTCGCGCGCGAGATCACGGAAATGGGTGCGCCGGTCGCGGAAGATCGTCGGGTCGGACCCCTGAAAGCTGAAGATCGCCTGCTTGAAGTCGCCAACGACGAATAACGTCCGTTGGACGTCACGCGCGCCGACACCAGCGAAGAACTCGTCGGTGAGCGCGCCGACGATGTCCCATTGCGCGGCGTTGGTGTCCTGCGCCTCATCGACCAGCAGATGGTCGATGCGGCTGTCGAGCTTGAACCGGACCCACGCCGCCGCCCCGACCTCGGCGGTCAGCAAGGCGGCGGCGCGGGCGATCATGTCGTCGTAATCGATGACCCCGGCGCGTTGTTTGTGATCAGCATAGGCCGCACCGAGTCGCACGCCGACCCGTAGGTGACGCGCGGCGACCGTCACGGCGGCAAGCGCGCGGCGCAGCTTCGCAATGGCGGTCACCGCCTCGCACAACGCCTCGGCGAGGACGACATCGGCGGGGTCAGCCTTCTTGCCGCCGAAGACCAAGGTCTTGAGCGGCTCGCCCGCCTTGGTGTGGAACACGCCGCACAGGTCGTCGAAATGGGCGACGCGGTTCGCGGGCGAGCAGCCAAGCCAGCCGAGCAGCTCGTCGGCGCGGGTCAGCGCGGTCGCATTGGCGCTACGCCCGTGGATTGCCGCGAGCGCGTGCAGGGCGGCATCGTCGAGGGCGGCGACGGCGTCCCCAAGGACCTCGTCCGCCGACCCCGCCGTCGGCAGACCGAAGGCACGGCGCAGTCTGGGCTCGAACCCGGCCTCGATCCCCAGCGCCTTGATCGCCGGATAATGCGCGATCAGCGTCGCGGCGATCGACGCGAGGCGTGTCTCGCCGCTGGCGATGCTCATGGTGCCGATGTCGTCGATGAAGGCGGCATCGTTGCTCGCTGCGTCGATCACTTCGGCCAGCACCTGACCGCGCAGCGCCGCTGCCGAGCGGTCGTCGAGCGCGGCAAACCCCGGCGCGATCCCGGCCTCGACCGGAAAGCTGGCGAGGAGCGACTGGGCGAACCCATGGATCGTCTGAACCTGCAGCCCGCCGCGCGCATCGAGGGTCCGGGCGAACAACTGGCGGGCGAGGATAAGCGTATCGGGGCCGGTGTCGGCGCGGATCGCAGCGAGGTCGGACCGGAGCACGGCGTCGTCGGCGGCGACCCAGTCGGCAAGGCGGGTGAACAGGCGTTCCTGCATCTCGGCCGCGCCCGCCTTGGTAAAGGTCAGAGCGAGGATGCGTTCGGGCGGTGCCCCCGACAGGAGCAGGCGCAGGATACGCGCGGTCAGCACCTGCGTCTTGCCCGTCCCAGCCGACGCCGACATCCACGCGCTTCCCGTTGGAAGCGCGCCGTCGGCCTGTTCGGCGAAAAGTCCCTTAAGCGGAGTCATACCACGCTCCGGGGTCGCCCGAGCCATTCGAGAACGCGGGCGAGCTGGTCATAATCGGTCCCGCGCGCATACTCGGGGTGCGCCTTGGCGACGAACGCCTCGTCGCCCAGCAGCATAGTATCGCACAGCGCGAAGAACGCCGCCTGCGTCGCCGCGACGTGTTCGGCGACGCTCGCGAACGGTTGGCGGGCATGAACGAGCGGGTCGGTCGCCTTGCCCGGTGTCGTGCCACCGCCGAGTTTCCAGAAGCGCAGCGCCGCGACCTCGGCTGGCGCGACACCAGCGAGCGCGTCGCCCGCCGCCAGCCAGCCGAGCAGGCCAAGTTGAAGCGCAAAGCCGCCGACGACCTGCGCGTGACTGGGAATTATTCCGGTCTTGTAATCGACGATCGCCAATGCCCCATCGCCGCGCCGGTCGACGCGGTCGGCGGTGCCGGTCAGCTTGATGCCGTTGGCGAGCATCAGCGTTCCCTTCGCCTCAGCGGCGAGCGGGGTCCAGCCGTCGGCGTCCCAAGACGCCATCGTCTCGGTCACCCACGCCATCGCCCGGCGGACGCGCGGCGCCCACAGCGCGCGCATTAGCGGATGCCCGGCCCAGCGCAACAGTTCGGCCTCGGTGAAGCGCGGCAGCGTCGCCGGATCGGCGTCACCCTGCTTGACCCACACCTCGAGAATGGCGTGGACTGCGATACCCTTGTCAGCGGCGCTCGGGTCTTCGTCGAGCAAAGCGAGCGGGCGCAGCCGCAGCATCGTTCCGGCGTAAAAGGCATACGGATCGGTCTTCAACCGCTCGGCCGCCGTCACCGACAGCGCGCGCGGGCGGAGCGCCGCCGGAGGCGCGGGAGCGGGACGCGACGCCGGGGTCACACTCGCCGCCGCATCGAGCCCACGCGCGGCGGCGAGCAAAGCATCGTCGGGGCGGATCGCGTCACCGGCGCGCGCGTGCAGGCGCAACCAGAAGCGCGAGGGGACGGCGGGCGCGCTGTCGTCGCGGCGGGCGCGGGTCAGAAGCACCGCCGGGCCACCGAGCGCGCTCACAAAATCGTGTGCCGCGAGCCCGATCCGGCGTTCGAGCCCGGGGAGCGCAAGATGGCTCCGCAGCTTCGGTGCGAGCCAGGGATCAGGGACGGGGCGGCTTGGCCACACTCCTTCATTGAGGCCACTGACGATCGTCAGGTCGGCACGCTGGAGCCGGGCCTCGAGCGCACCATAGATCGCCAGTCGCGGATGCCCACCATACGGCATCCGCACCGGCGTCTCGCCGAGGAAGGCCGCGACGAGCGCCGGCGCGTCGGCGGGAGCGAAGGGATCGAGGTGATGACCGTGTGTCTCGAGCGTGGCGATTACCTCCCCCAACGCGCGTCCGGCTGGACCGCGCCACGCCGCGTCACCACACAGCGCAGTGGTCGTGTCGCGCAAGGTAGCGACGAGCTCGGCGAACCCGACGACGGGCTGGCTGAACTGACGTTCGAGCGGATCGAGGAGCGCCGCGACCGTCTCCCACCACGGCAGCAGCCCGGGATCCTCGTCGTCGATCCGCGCCGCAATGCCATCAAGGCCGGGAGCGGGACGAACACCGCGCAGCGCAAGATCGAGGCGCCGAACCGCCGCCAGCCAATCAACCCGCGCGTCGCCGCTGCGGACAAGCGGGTGTTTGAGCAAGCCCAGCAGCGCGACAGCGCCGAACCCGCGACCCGCCGCTTCGACCAATCCAAGAAACAGCGCGCCGGGCGGCGTCACCTTGAGCGGCGTCCCGGCGGAATCGTCGACCGCGATTCCCCACCGGCGGCAGTGCGCCGCGACCCGGCGGGCGAGGCCGCGATCGGGCGTGACCAGCGCCGCCGTCAGCCCCGGCGTGTCTAGCGCACGGCGCAGCGCCAGCGCGACGACCTGCGCCTCCTCGGCGGGGTTCGCCGCGACGACGGTACGGACGTCGGCGAACGGCGCGGGATCGAGCGTCGCGCGCCGCCAGTCGCCGGTGAACGCCGCCGGGGCCATCGCCTCAGCGACGATCTGCGACCGTGCGGGCGGACCGTCGGTGCCCCCGGCATAGCCCCAGTCGGCAACCTCATCGCGCGCGACGCCGAGCGCGTCGAGCAGGCATTTGAGGGTAAATTGCGGATGTTCTTCGCTCTCGCTCCCCGCGTGGTCGGGATCGGTCCGGCGGCAGCGGACCGCGTCCCATGCCGCCGCGCTCATGTCGGTGTCGAGGCCGGGGACGACGACCACGCCATGCGGCAGTCGCGCCACCGTCCGCAACAGACGCGCGACCGGCGGAGCGGCAGCGGCAAAACCGGCGGCGACCACGCGCCCCATCGGCGGCGTCTTCGCCCAACCCTGCGCCATCGCATCGAGCCGGTGCCGCGCGGCGATCGCCGGATCGATCTCGCCGTTCGCAGCAAGAAGCGGTGGCCACAGGTCGATCATCACCCCCATGAAGGCGAGCGTCTTTTCCCAATGATGCGCGAGGTCGTGGGGGACAAAATCCTTGATCCCCGCCGCATCGACCTCCTCGAACGCCAACGCATCGAGGGCGGCGGCGAGCTGATCGGCAAGCCGCAGCGCCTCGATTGCCGACAACGAACTTCCGCCCGCGTTCGTATCGCGCCACCGCCGGACAAGCTGGGCAAGCAGCAGTCTTCGCTTGGTCGGGTCGATCGTCGGCAGCGCGTCGCCAAGGTTAGCCACGCCGCCGACGGCGTCGTCGACATCGCCGACTGGCATCAGCCGCGGCAACAGCAGCCCGTTGCCCGACGCGCGGACGAAAGCATCGGTCAATGCGCGGACGGCACGACGATTGGGCAGCAGCACGATTGTCCGGGCCAGCGCGAGCGGCTCATCCAATGTCCGCGCGAGGAGGCCCGCCGCGAGCGCGTCGACGAACGCGACGTGCGCGGGGATCGTGAAGACGGTCGGGGCGACCTTCACCCGGCGGCGAGCAGGGTTTCGGTCTCGCCGACCGCCGCCGGAGTTCCGACGTGAAACCACA
>JBBRQR010000046.1:0-12989 GCA_038226115.1 Sphingomonadales bacterium
GTGGTCCATTTTGCAGAGGACTGGACCGAAATGCAGTCGCGCTTTCTGGCGACCGGCTTCGCCGCTGCGCTGATCGCCGCGCCGGCGCTGCTGCATCGGCAGGCGGTCGCCGGTATCTTCGTCGCCCTGACCGGCACGCCCATGGCTGCGCGCCTGGCAGATGGGTTGTTGATGGTCGCGCCGGTCGCGCTGGCGGTCGCGGCGGTTGGCATCGCGGCGCTGATCGCATCGCGCCGCTTCGTGGCGGCCGCCGCCGCGGCAGCGAGCCTGGTCGCGCTGCTGGCCCTGCCGCCGGTGCCCGGCTTTGCGCTGTTCTTCTGCCTGTTTCATTCGCCCCGGCACTTTGTCGGCGCGCTGCGGGCCGCGCGGCGCTGGCGCGTCGCCAACTGGCTGCCGGTCGTCGTCCCGGTGACCGGCGCCGCGCTGGCGATCGTCACCGGCGTCTATCTGCTGCACGGCGGGCTGGCCGTCCCGGACCGGCTGGGAGCCGCCACCTTCATGGCGTTGTCGATCCTGACCGTGCCGCACATGCTCGCTCCGGCAACTCTGCGCCACTTTGCACAGCAACGCGTGTCAGGCCGGAGAAATGTTGCAGGTATTGGCAAGTAAAATGCAGTATTGATGTCATAGGAATGAAACAAAGGCAAAATGCCACACGCGACAGATTGGCATGAACGATCTTATCGCGCCGCGCTGTACTGCTCCTCGCGTGCCGACGTATTCGTGGGTGCCGATCTATATGAAGGAATATCATGCACGATATCGTCGATACCGCTGTAGCCGCGGGTTCGTTCAACACGCTTGTCGCTGCCGTCACCGCCGCCGGCCTCGGCGCGACCCTGAAGGGCACCGGCCCGTTCACTGTATTCGCGCCTTCGGACGATGCATTTGCAAAGCTGCCGGCCGGCACCGTGGACGAGCTGGTCAAGCCTGAGAACAAGGCCAAGCTGACCGCCATCCTCACGCTGCACGTCGTCGCCGGCAAGGTCATGGCGGCCGACATCACCGGTCCGATGACGCCGGCCTCGGTCGGCGGCGAGGCGCTTCACATCGCCACCGACCACGGCGTGACCGTCAACGGCGCGCACGTCACGACTGCCGACATCGAGTGCACAAACGGCGTCATCCACGTGATCGATACCGTCCTGATGCCAACAGCCTGAACAAAATTCGGGGGCGGCGTGTCGTCGCCCCCAACTGCTTAAGATCCTGCGGCAAATGGAAGCCTTTGCCGGTTAGCGACTCGCATAGCACGCAGATTGCCCGCGCGCCTACCAGGCTGGCTTGTCGACACGCCTTGGAACGGTCCGGCCAGGTCGCTCGAGATCCAGCCCCTGTCGAACTCGCCCGGCTGCGGCCGCACGCGCTTTCCGTTCACAACGCAAAGGTCGAGTGCCGCGAAACTATAGTCAGGGTAGCCAACGATCGCAGTGAACGCGGCAGTCATCATGGGAAAAAAATGCCAGGCGACGTTGGGCCGCGCAACGCGCGCGCAGACGACGTCGATTTGGGCCGGATTTCACCATAGGCGATCAGCCGAAGGCGTCATACATCGAGGGAGCGGCGATCCGGCACAGATCTGAAGGCTTCGGCCTCAGTTAGGAAGAATGCATGAGACCGATGCTGGTCGCCGTCGCGCTCGCGCTCATTCTGGGAACGCCCGTCATGGCCGCCGAAGAACCGCCATTCACCGTCAAGCTTAAGCACGGCGACTTCGAGGTGCGGGATTATCAACCGCTGGTTGTCGCGGAAGTCTCGGTAACGGGCGACCGAAAGGACGCGGCGGGAAAGGGGTTCCGCCTCCTCGCCGACTATATCTTTGGCGCCAACACCCGCCGGCAGAAGATCGCCATGACCGCGCCAGTGATTCAGTCGCCTACCAGCGAGACGATCGCGATGACCGCGCCGGTGTTGCAGACCGGCGGCGAAGATACCTGGGCCATCCGGTTCATCATGCCGCGCGGCTCGAAGCTGGAAACGCTGCCGCTACCCAACAATCCAAGGGTGAAGCTCTACGGCTTGGCCGCGGCGCGCGTGGCAGTCGTCCGGTTCAGCGGGCTCGCGCGGCGGGATGACGTCGCGGCTAAGACGCTGGCCTTGTCGCGGTTCGTCGCAGCGCAGCATCTTCGGGCAGCTGGTCCGCCATCGCTGGCGCAATATGATCCGCCATGGACGCCGTGGTTCATGCGCCGGAACGAGATGATGATCCCGGTCGCGGTCGCGACGGGCGTGAAGAAATGACGGGGTTGCCGGAACTGCCGCCCGCGGCCTTCGCTCGGCAAGACAACGGCGACGACCTCGACTTCCATGTGCCGCCACGCCTGGTCACGCATATCGACGAACGCGCGACCGTGGCCCTGACCAGCTATTATGCCGAGACCATTCCACCCAACACCGCCGTGCTCGACCTGATGTCGAGCTGGGTTAGCCACCTGCCGGCGGACCTGCCCACCAGCGAGGTCATCGGCCACGGCATGAACGCGACCGAACTCGGCGCTAACCCGCGCCTCGACCGCTGGTTTATCCAGGATCTCAATCGCGACCCAATACTGCCGCTGCCCGACATCTCTGTCGACACGGTCCTGTGCTGTGTCGGGGTCCAGTATCTGACACGACCGCTCGAGGTATTTGCCGAGGTCCGTCGTGTCCTGCGACCGGGCGGCCGGGTCATCATCAGCTATTCAAACCGATGCTTTCCGATGAAGGCCGTTCGCATCTGGCTGTCGCTCGACGTGGCAGGCCAGGCCAACCTCATCCATATCTATATGGGGCGGTCCGGCTTCACCTCGATCGCCGCGCACGTGCTGGCCGATGGCAACGCGGGCGATCCGCTCGTTGCTGTGGTGGGTGTGGCCCCGGGCTGATGCGCCCAGGTAGTTCTTCCCGAACCGCCGCTCTATCGCAGCATGCGGCGCACGGCCGATCTGTCATGCACTCCGAAGTGACGCTTCAGAACTGCGCCAATATGGAGACCGAGCATGACATACAGCAGCGTCGGCAGCACCCATGAATGGATCGACAGTGCGCTTTTCGACGCGCTCGGCCAAACGATCGGCGCGAACGTCCAGCCATAAAGATCGATGCCCGGATCCTGGCCAACGAGGTAGCCACTGATCGGAAACGCCAGCAAAACGACATAAAGGCAGACGTGGACGGCGCTGCCTGCGCGTCGTTCCAAGGCTGTCGATATCGTGAGCGGCGGTGGCGGCGGGTTGAAGGCAATCCACCCAATCCGGCCGATCACCAACAACAGCACCGTTAGACCCAACGATTGATGCGCGCAGACGAAGCCTGCGCGTTCGGGTGAACTCTCTGGCAGGATCGCCATGAACAGCCCGATTGGTACGAGACAGAACATTAGGACAGCAATGCTCCAATGGAACGCTCGCGATGCCTTTCCGAACTGACGTGTGTCATTGCGCAACGGCAGCGCAGCGACGACGGGGCGGCGTACCTGGATCCAGGCGGACCAGCCCAGGAACAAGATCGCAATAGTCGCGATCACGGCCTGGACGTTCAGGATCGTGGGCGTGATGCGGTGGATCAGGGAAGCACTGGCAGGAACCGCAGCGAACGTCCCGTCCAGATCGGCAAGCACGATCGACAGGACCATCATGCAGAGCGCGAGCGCGGCGACGAGAGTGCCGGCTGCCCGTAACCACACCGCCTTCGCGTTCAGCGTGCCGGCAAGCACGATAGCGAGCATCAGATATCCGATCGCCATATTACCCCCTGCTGATCAAAGGAATTGGCTTACCGAGACTGGTGCGAAAGCCCAGCCCGTCAATTGGCCGCAGGCCGACGGGCTTCCCGTCTTGTAAGACAGCGATGTGAGGCGAACACTCGTGGTCGCGCGTTCGGCCCGCTGCGGGTGTCAATGCCCGCGTGCTCAGTGATCTACGCCGAAGCGGTCGATCGCGCGAACTTAGACAGGGATGAGGCCCCGACGCTTCCTTACTCAAACTGAAAAAATGCTCTAGACACTACTCTGAGCTGCCGGGCGGAACGGCTGCCGGCATAGAGAAGGCGAGCTAAACTATGTTCGACGAAGTTGGCTTTCCACGCGGCCCTGATTTGGACTACGTCGCGCCCATCCTTGATTTTTTCGTGTATTGCAGTCGTGCAGCCGAAGGCGTCGACGACGCCGAGGTCGATCGCATGGTCGAGTGGTCTCAGCGCCGCAATGTCGAGCGCGACATTACCGGGGTGCTGGTTTTCGGCAGTGGTGTATTTTTCCAGTGGATCGAGGGACCGCCCGTCGAGGTGGAGAGCCTGATCGCAAGCCTTCATGGCGATCCGCGTCATTACGACATAGTTCCGCTGGACCGGGGCGTAGAAATGCGCGAGCGTCTGTATCCGAATTGGGAAATGGAGCGGGTCGCAGCCGACGATATCCACGCGGTGCTGCAGGAAGCGCTCGAGAGCGCTGACGACGAAAACAACATCGCGGCGCTGAGACGTATTCTCAAGCACCTCGATTTGGGTCCGCTGGATACGCTTGGGCGAAATTGAGTCGGTCAGCAACTGGCGCGTCTAGCCGCTCCACCGCAGGGCTGCAGCGGCAGAACGGCATATAAGACTTCACATGCAGCGCGCTGGCTTTCAGGTGCAAAGTTAGTTCTACCCAGATCCCTCGCATCGTCATCGGCCGGTTCAAACTAAAGTCACACAATACCGAATGGCAGGTTTCGAGCGTGGCTAAAACGACTTGTGATTCGCATTCAAGGCGTCTTCTTAATTGGGCCCTCGTAGCAGCGAGGACCCACATTCAGACATTCGCTGTCCCCGGTCCCCGTTCGAAAGCGGACGTTGGTTCAGGTACGGTGCTAGGCCCGAAATTTGGTCCGGTGACCAATGGCAGGTTCTGGGGTGACATGGAATTATAGCCGACAGGCAGATTTCAGGCGCCCGGAAAAACCTGATGAGAAGTTGGTGGGATGGCGAATGTCAACTGCCGGAGAGTGGCACGCACAAAGCGGACGCGATAGCTTGTGCAATGGTGCCAGGCTCGGTTTTTCGCAAAGGCTGCAGGTCTCGTCATCGGGCTAGTGCCTCCCGACAGCGAGGCAGCATTGAACTGAAACGGCTGGCGGACTGCATAAGGGACCCGAGGGGCCACCTAATGTCGGCGTCCCAGTTCGCCGACTCTGTCGGACGCTCATGGCGTGATCCACAAGCCAAACGCCTGGTAGACGTTCACCCGCCGGGTCCGCTTAGGCGGCCGCAAGCGGACTATCCGATATCGGACTGCAAGCGGGATAAAGCGGACCTTCGTTCAGCTCGATGCCATGACAGTGTAGACCCAGTGCCGGACGTTCCGGACAGCTATCAAGTCTCTCCCAACCTGCGCTCTGCAAATGAGCGCTAGATCCAAGGCGCCGCTTCGACGACATGCTCGACCAACGCAAATGCCGCAGGCCGGATCGGACCTTTAGCTAATAACGTGTGAGCTCTGATTTCCCCGAGTTGCCAGTCTGGCAGCAACCGGACGATTTCGCCGCGCCGGAAGCCGGCCGACACCAAATCGGATCTTCAATTCACCGAAACACCAAAGCGGAATTCCTATGATCATAGTCAAAATCAAGAATGTTTCCGACACACTAAACACCGACTGTGCTGCAAGAGAAATCATATCCACTCCTAGATTGGATCAACTCTAAAGATGTAGCTCATAAGATATTATTCCATTTAATGGATAAAGTTACAAAGTGCTTTGTCTTGTACTAAATGCATAAAGTTCGTAACGGCACCAGCTGCACTCGTTCGCGCATAATCCGCGCCAACCGACGACGCCGACGCCGCTAGCTCAGCTACTTCAAGCGGCCTAACATGCCGAGCCGGCTGCCGCCGGTCGTTCTCTCGGGAAATGAACTGCATGTTCCATTCGGAGAACATTCGCGCAGGTACGATCCGCTGACCCAGTACCTCGATAAGGCGGTGCCGAGGGTCCTGCTGGATAGAACACCAAATTTTTTGCAATGAATCGGGCGGCCCTTCTAAGGTCTGGAAGAAGCGGCCATCTTCATACATGAGCATGCCGGTGATGCCGGCGGCTTGGTTCCGGAGTCTTGCTGATTTGAGCAATTCAACGAGAGCTCCCGGCGACGGGGGCTGTATGGCCTCGCTCCGATAAGTGACGCTCGCAATCGCGTGCTGTCGGTTACTCCCGGAGTCGCGTAGTAGCATCGACATATAATTCATTTAGCCAGAATGCGGGCAGGCTGTAAGTCTGCCGAAGACCATGAGATATCGGTTAGCGCGCCGTTCAGACGCGAGTGGCGCAGAAAGACAGCTTTCCATAGAGCGGTAGATCGCGGCGAGATATGAATTATGTGGGGCATACGAGCCGCCTTGATTTAAGCCGCGCTAATTAAATAGATTTCTATGCAGTCCATGTCGGTCACCAAAGTCGAGAAGTGACATTATCTGTTCCTTCAGGCCGCTTGCGCGACGCCTTCGAGCCGGTCTTCGAGATCGTCGTAGGCCGCGTGCAGCGCGCTGAGCGTTGCCGCATCGGGCTTCCACAGGTCGCGGTCGCACGCTTCGATCAGCCGGCCCGCCATCCGCGCCGATGCCTTGGGGTTGAGCGCCGCCAGCCGGGCTCGCATCGCGTCGTCGAGGACATAGGTCTCGGCGGTGCGCTGGAAGACCCATTGATCGACCTCGCCGGTCGTCGCCGACCAGCCGAGCGTCGTGGTCAGCTGCGCCTCGATGTTGCGAACACCCTCAAAGCCGCTGGCGAGGATCGCCTCGGTCCAGGCCGGGTTGAGCATCCGGGTGCGGGTCTCCAGCGCGACCTGCTCCCCGAGCGTGCGGACCTTGGCCGCGCCTTGCGTGGCGTCGCAGATATAGACCGGTGCCGCCGCGCCGCGGTTCTTCGTGATCGCCCGGCTCATGCCCCCCAATGCGTCGACATACTGGTCGACCGTGGTGACGCCGAGTTCGACCGACTCGAGGTTCTGGTAGGACAGCTCGACGCCCGCCAGCGCACTCTTGAACAGCGCCGCCTGGCGGACCGGGGCCCCGGTGCGGCCGTAGGCGAAGCCCTTCTGGCGCTCGAAACTGTCGGCGAGGTCATCGCCGTCGGTCCAAGTGCTGCCGTCGATCATCAGGTTGACGTTGGCACCGTAGGAACCCTCGGCGTTCGAGAACACCCGCAGCGCGGCGGTTTCGAGGTCGCAGCCCTGGGCGGCGGCATGGGCGAGGCTGTGCTTGCGGACGAAGTTCTGTGCCTCGGGCTCGTCGGCGACCGTCGCCAGCCACGCGGCTTCGGCGAGCATGCGGGTCTGCAGCGGCAGCAGGTCGCGGAAGATGCCGCTCAAGGTGACGATGCAGTCGATGCGCGGGCGACCGAGTTCGGCGAGCGGGATCAGCTCGGCACCGGCGAGACGCCCGTAGCTGTCGAAGCGCGGGCGCGCACCGATCAGCGCCAGTGCCTGCGCCAACTGCGCACCCTCGGACTTCAGATTGTCGGTGCCCCACAGCACCATCGCGATCGACTCGGGGTAGGGCGCACCGCCCTCGACGTGGCGGGCGATCAGCAGGTCTGCGGCACGGACACCCTCCTGCACCGCAAAATTGCTTGGCAGCCGGAATGGGTCGAAGCCGTGGACGTTGCGGCCGGTCGGCGCGATCTCCGGGTTGCGGAGCACGTCACCGCCGGCGACCGGGGGCACGTAGCGCGCATCGAGGGCACGGATGATGCCGGCCAGCTCGTGATCGACCGACAGCAGCGCATCGAGTGCAGCGAAATCGTGCGGGCCGTTCTGGTCCATCGCCGCCGTCATCGATTGGCGCTCGGGCGCCGACAGCGGCTTGCCGACGACGTGGAGGCCGAACGGGATCAGCGTCTCTTCGAGCTCGTAGACCTTTGCCGAGAGTGCGGCGATGTCGGTGCCGTCGAGGTCGAGGCCCTCGGCCTGCGTTCCGATCATTGCGGCCAGCGCATCGCGCTCGGCGGCGGCCTCGGGCGGCGTCGTGCGCCAGCGGTCGAGGCTCGCTTTCAGATCGACGAGGCCCTTGTAGAGGCCCGCAGCGCTCACTGGCGGGGTCAGGTAGGAGATCAGGGTGGCGCCCGAACGGCGCTTCGCAAGCGTGCCCTCTGACGGGTTGTTGGCGGCATAAAGGTAGAAGTTCGGCAGGCTGCCGATCAGCCGCTCGGGCCAGCATTTGGCGCTTAGGCCGGTCTGCTTGCCGGGCATGAACTCAAGCGCGCCATGGGTGCCAAAGTGAAGGACAGCGTGTGCGTCGAAATCTTCGCGCAGCCAACGGTAGAACGCGCTGAACGCGTGGGTGGGCGAGAACCGGCCCTCGAACAGGAGGCGCATCGGGTCGCCCTCGTAGCCGAACGCCGGCTGGACGCCGATGAAGACGTTGCCGAAGCGCTCACCGAGCACGAAGACGTGGCGGCCATCGGACTGCGCCTTGCCGGGTGCGGCGCCCCACTGTGCCTCGATCTCGGCGAGGTGCGGTTCGCGGCGGACGAGTTCGTCGGCGGGGATGCGGACGTGAACGTTGGCATCGGCACCGTAGCGTTCCGCATTGCCTTTGAGGAGTGCGTCGCGGAGCGCGTCGACCGAGACGGGCACGTCAACCGTGTAACCTGCCGCCTTCATGGCGGTCAGGGTATTGAAGGCGCTCTCGAACACGCTGAGAAAAGCCGCGGTGCCGGTCGCGCCGGCGTTGGGCGGGAAGTTAAACAGAACGATACCGATGCGGCGCGTTGCGCGCTCCGACCGGCGCAGCGCGGCGAGCTTGACGACCTTGGCGGTCAGCGCCTCGGCGCGCTCGCGGCACTGGCGCATCTCGCGGACCAGGCCGCCCTGCGGGAAGACGCAGCCGTAGTCGCAGCCGGTGCAGGCGGTCGCGGTGCCGTCCGACCGGCCGCCGAACACCGTCGGGCCGGTGGCACCGTCGAGCTCGGGGATCGCGACCATGATCGTCGCCTCGAGCGGCAGCAGGCCCTGGCGACTGCCACCCCAGGCCTGCAGCGTCTGGAATTCGAGCGGGTGGGCGGCGATGTAGGGGATGTCGAGGCGCTCGAGAATCTCGGCCGCCGCGGCGCTGTCGTTATAGGCCGGGCCGCCGACGAGGCTGAAGCCGGTCAGCGAGACGAGGGCGTCGATGGTCGAGACGCCGTCCTTGAGGAAATAGCGCTCGATCGCCGGGCGCGAGTCGAGGCCGCTGGCGAACGCCGGAACAACCTTGACGCCGCGCGCCTCCATCGCCGCGATGACACCGTCGTAGTGCGCGCTGTCGTTGCCGAGCACGTAGGAGCGGAGCAGCAGCAGCCCGACCGTGGCGACGGGTGCGGCGCACACCGGCAGTTCGCTCTCGTCCTCGCCGATGCGGCCCGCCAGTGCCGGGTGGTACACACCGACCTCCGGATATTCCTTGGGCGCGACCGGCTTGAGCGTACCCTTCAGTGCGGCGCGGTCGCCGGCGGCGTAGCGGTCGACCAGCGCGCGGACCATCTGCACGAAATTCTCGTCCGAACCCGACAGCCAGTATTGCAGCGTGATGAAATAAGCGCGCACGTCCTGTGCGGCACCCGGGATGAAGCGCAGGATCTTGGGCAGACGCTTCAGCATGCGCATCTGCTTCTCGCCCGACTGCGCGCCGGGCTTGGAGTTGCCGCGCAGTTTCTTGAGCAGCGCCATCGCACCGGTGGCCGGCGTGTCCATGCGGTAGCCGCCGAGCTTGGTCAGGCGGACGACGTCGCCGTCGCTCATCAAGCCGACCATCGCGTCGCAGCTTTCGCGCCGAGCCTGCAGAGCCGGCAGCACGGCACGGATATGATCTTCCAGAAACAACATTGTCGAGATGACGATGTCACCGCGGGCGATGTCGGCATGGGCACGGGCGAGTTCGGCCACGTCGTCGGCAAAGTCGGCAGCGGCGTGGAAATGCACTGCGATGCCGTCATTCGCCAGCGCGATCGCGGCACGTTCAGCGGCGCCGGACAGATGGTTGTCGAGCGTGATGATGGTTACATGGACGCCCGGCAGCGCCACGGCCTCAATGCCCATAAATGGCTCTAAACAAGGGTGACTTGTAAACCGATTTACACTGGTTGCTACGGGTACGGCGTGTAAGCTCGCTGGAAAGCGCGAATCGCGAGCTTTTAGTAAGAATCAATTGGCTTGAGAGTGGCCCTGCGATCCGCGCCATAAGCACTGTATACCGATCATCTGGCAGCACACCCCTATAACTCTGGTTCAAGGCCGCTAACGCTGGCGCTTGACCCAGTGCGAATTGATAGTTGCAGCCCACCTCAAGCACCGTTCGTTCCAATCTCGCGACCGTGACCGGGTGTCGTGGTTAAATACGCACCTGCGGAGACAAGCCTATCAGCGCGAGAAAAAGTGTCAATCAAGTTGGACGTCAAGCAGCTTGGACACCTGGGTCATGGGCTTTGGGAAATGAGGAAGGAACTGGATCCGAGCCGCATCTCCAGTTCGAAGAATCACTCGATTTGTTCTAGGACCTTCGCTAAGTTATTGAACAGATGGCTATTCCTGTCTGGCGCGATGACCGGAACAACACGTAGTTAGCTTTTCGCCGCTGATCGCATATCACCATGCTGCGACAGCACGACGCGGGTGGAGCGGTAATGTTTGCGCTGGAGAGATCTGCGACGAACACCTGTGACCGAGGCAAAACTTGGCTCGCCAGTCACGCTCGTAGCAAATGTCTGAACTTCGCCCAGAGCGAAGCCTTGGCGGGTCAAAATCGAAAGACGGCGGGAACGTTTAAGGGTGTCCCAAGATACGCGAGCGGGCTCGAGTCTGCCCCCCGCCTCCAGCTGTGCCCCGACACGGTATACTAGCCATCATCGAAAAAGACCGCGCGGCGGCAGCGACGGTGCGTCTGAAAGGAACATCGACAGAGCACAAATGATCTGCTGGAATGTAGCTAGGGCCAGCAAACGCGGGCTAGCACAAGGGGAGTGTGATGGGTCAGGTTGCCTGGGCGGAAGCTCCACCTCGGATCGACCCTAGCAGCTTGCAAATTCTCGAACGTCGCTTCATTGCCCCGGAATTCTATCGCCGCGATGACGTCGCCGACCGTCAGAGTAGGATCGCGAGAATGGTGTCTGGCGAGATTATTCCACGGCTGCTGCGCCTACACGATGAAATTGTCCCAGACGCGCCTCCTGCCGCTGCAGTGGTCGCGGCGCTGTCCCCTACGAGCGCGGATATTAGTGGTCTGGCCGACATCGTACTCGGCACCGATCTGGAAGCCGCAGTTGCCTACGTAATCGTCCTTCGGGAACGCGGGTTGTCGACGGAAACGCTGTTCGTCGAGCTGCTCGAGCCAACGGCTCGCCATCTCGGTGAACTGTGGAATTTGGACGAGTGCGACTTCATAGACGTGACACTAGGCGTTGGTCGCTTGCAAAAATTGCTGGCGATCTTCAACGATACGCACGATGTTCCGACATTCGAGATGCGACGTCGGGTACTCATGGCGACTGCGCCGGGCAACCAGCACTCTTTCGGTATCGCCATGGTGGAGCAGTTTCTGTCGGCCGCGGGGTGGCAGGTGCATATTGAAATCTCATCGACACCCGACCAAATCGTCCAGGCTGCAAATCACGATTGGTTTGCTGTGATCGGGCTGACTGCGGCATCAGATGGACAGCTAGACGCCCTTACCTCTGTGATCGCGCAGCTTCGCGCGCGCTCTCGGAATCGAAATGTTGGCATCATGGTCGGAGGCCCGATGTTCACTTCAATGCCGGCGCTCGCCTCGCAAGTTGGTGCCGATGCGACGGCGCCGAATGCAGCGGCCGCGGTGCTTGTAGCGCAAAAGCTTTTTGATCTCGGCGCGTTGCCGCTTGCGATGCGCGCCACAGAGTGTTGATTGAGGCTAGCTCGCCGACGGCTGTAAGTAGCTTTTAAGGAAGCTGTATTGCGGTCTCGTCAGCTAGATACTCTCTGCGGAGTTGGAGACCATCTCGGCCTAGTTAGACAAGGGACCGCTCTCGTCGCCAAGCGCAAGCCTGGCATGGTCGCGGTTGCGGCACGAGCTTCCGACCGTTCGAGGCTGAACCAAACGCAGCTCACGTCTCGCCTACACTCAAAACGGACGGGCTGGTTTCCACCGGCCATCGCTCTTGTTGCCTTATGAACGAACGGCGGCTTTTGGGATCACGGTCAGCGCGACTGAACTTCCGGAATGGGGCGCAAAGCGGACGCGGCCGAATTGGTCGGCATCCACTAGCAGGAAATGATCGACGCCTGCGGCGTGCGCGTCTTGCGCGCTACCTTCGACGGTGCTTACGCGCCGGCAGTCCGGGGCTTGCGTCCTAGGTCGAGCAGCTTCGCCACTTCGCGACGTGCATCCGAATAGCCGGGCGCGACCATGATGTAGTTGGACGGCAAACCGAAGCGCGACCGGTAGGCGTCCGGCACGAGACCGTGGCTCGTAAGCTGCCGCTTGAGGTTCTTGTAGGCTTACCGTCGATCAGTGAAATAATGAAGTCGCGGTCGGCGAACGATTTGCGCGGTCACCGGAAGCTGGTGTAATTCAGAAGCCGCAGCCGGGTCTTACTCAGGCACCGAAAGGCCCGATGATGCAGCGTCGGCCGATGCGGTCAGCGCGGGAAGATCGCAACTGCAGACATGGTTGTTTGCCGTGCATGGCAAGGTTCTGATGTACCAGTACTGGAAGCGGCGTGACTTCGCGCGTCATCTTGGCGCTGGCATCGCTGTGACCCGGTCTGGTCTGAGGTCAATAGGGTCCTCCTCACCGCCCCAAGGCGGGTGCACAACTCCTGCCCAACAAAAAGCAGACTATCTCGTTCTCTCTTTGTTTCAAGAGAACAAAATGGCACTCGATTGTGGCGTAGATTGTGCCATTGTGACGCCGATTGGCGCCGTCCAGCACCTCTAGTGCGCGCAGTTGTTGACCGCTGCATTGAATTTCCCCAAGGAAACGCCCGACGCCGGCTTAGCTCAGTTGGTAGAGCACCTGATTTGTAATCA
>JBBRQR010000047.1:0-12973 GCA_038226115.1 Sphingomonadales bacterium
GATCCGCGCCGCTTCAGCGCCGCATTATACTCAGGCCAGTTCGTCGTGCGATACACAGGTGCGGTGGGTTTGGGCATCACACCCATCTATCCCACTCGATTCCCTGCGTGAATCCCCGCCGTCAGTTTTACAACAAAGCCGTGCCAAACTGACAGTTCCCGCCAGCTTTTCTTTCGTTCGCACCCTCGCGCCCGCGCGTCGGACGGCGTTGCTCGACGAGATCGCCGCGATGGTCGAGCACCAGTTCGGCGGGGCCGCGCCCAACGTCGTGCTGACGACAGTCTATGTCGCCAGCCGTGCCGCCTAGCGGCAATGCGTTATCGGAAATGACAGGATCGTGACAGGTTTGGCGACTAGGGTCACGATCCTGACGTGGCCATAGACCACGCCCATAGGGGAGCGATCGTGCGCGGGCACTACATCGTCGTCATCGGGCACTGTTTTCGCGCTTTGGCGATCGCGTCGCTGACATTGCTCGCTTCGCCTGCGCTGGCCGCGTCGCCGCTGCCGCGGCTCAGCCTCGTCGTCCCCGCCGCGGCCGGGGGCGGTTGGGATTTGACCGCGAAGGCGATGAAGATTGCGCTCGAGCAGGAGCATCTCGTCGATCACGTAACGATCATCCGCTACCCCGGTGCAGGCGGCCTGATCGGATTGTCGCAGTTCGTCGCGCGCCGCCGCGGGCAGGACGACGTACTCCTCGTCGGCGGGCTCGTTATGCTCGGTGCCGCCCTGCGTGATGAAGCAGCGATCACGTTGCGCGACGTGACACCGATCGCGCGGCTGACCAGCGAATGGGGCATTCTGGTCACACCCGCCGCGTCACCGCTCCATTCCCCGGCTGACCTGCGGGAAGCGATGCTCCGCGATCCGGTCGCCCTCCGCTGGGTCGGCGGCGCGCTCGGCGGTCCCGATCAAGGCCTCGTTTGGAGCATCGCCGACAAGTTTCATGTCTCGCTCGACGAGATCGCTTATTACGCCCGCGCTGGCGGTGGCCGGGTCCGCGATGCGATGATCCACGACCGCGGCGATATTGGCGTGAGCGGCTACGCCGAATTCGCGCCGAAGCTGGCCACCGGGGAACTGCGCCTGCTGGCTGTCGCAGCGCCGTCGCGAATCGCCGGCATCGCCGCACCGACACTCCGCGAGGGAGGGATCGACGCCACGATGATGAACTGGCGCGCGGTCTTTGCGGCACCGGGGATCAGTCAGGCCCAGCAGGATCGGCTGACCGCGTTGATGACGGCGATGGTGCGGACTGGCGGCTGGCAAGCGCAGCTGCGGGAAAATCGATGGGCCGACGCCCATCTCGACGGCAATTCGCTTCTGCAGTTCATCGAACGCGAACAAACGCGTTGGGCGAGCGTCGTCAACCCGCCCCGGCGAGAGGGCGAACTGACGATCGCGACCTCGGGCACGGAGGTCGGCCGCGGGCGTCTGTTTGGTCTTGTGGTAGCGATCGCGGCCTTGCTCGGCTTCGCCGTCTCTCTCGCGTGGCGTCTGCGTGCTCGCCGCTTGGCATCACTCGCGCTTGAGCGGCGATGCGTCGAGCTGGACGCCAAGCTCGAGCGTGCCGCCGCCGCCGGGCCGGAGATCAAGAACGGCATCGACCACGACTTCCGCGAATGGGCGCTGTCAGGGGCCGAAAGCGACGTGGCTTGGTTCATGCTGCGCGGCCTGCCGATGCGCGAGATCGCGACGTTGCGCGGGACGAGCGAACGGACCGTGCGCCAGCAGGCGCAGGCAATCTACCGCAAGGCCGGCCTCGACGGGCGTTCCGACCTCGCCGGTCGCGTCCTCGAACGCTTTATTTAGCGCCCCGTCGATGGATTATGGCATAAGACGGATCGACGACGGGCCCGAGATGCGCTGCATCGCGCGGTCATGCTCGGCCCCGCTGAACTCAATGCCGCCGTCTTTGCGCGATGGCCGGCGGTGGTCGGCGGTGGCGCGCTTGCGGTCGCGGCGCTGCTGCTCGTCCCACAGCGTTACCAGACACGCCGCCCGGCGCTCGACGGCGCGCTTGTTGTTATCGGCTCGCGCGCGATGGCCGAACCGGTCGGTCGCTGGGTGGCAATCTTTCGGCGCGAGCATCCGGCCGTGCCAGTGACGACCCGATTTTACGGCTCGGCGGTCGCCGTTGCGGCGCTCGCCGACGGGACCGCCGATATCGCGCCGCTGATCCACCCGCTCACCACCGGTAACCATGACTTAGCGGCGCTGTCGGCCTTCCGGATCGGCACGCTGCGCGGCTCGCGTTCGGTTCCAGACGATTCAATCGACATGGTGTTTGCTGCGGCGGGCTGCGCTCCGAACCGTCTCGCAGTGATTGAATTCGTCGAGGTGGCGCTCAGCCTGGAGGGCCAGTGGCAGATCACCGACCGCCGCTACACCCCCGACGCTGGCGACCGCAACATCGTGCCGGCGCTGCGTCGCGCCGCCGGACACTGCCACATATGACGCGCAATCGACCAAGGGGCGGAACGATGCAGACGACGCGACGATGGCTGATGATCGGGGCACTGCTCGCCACCTCCGCCGCAGCGGAGAGGCCGCCGTCCGCCCCGCCGATAAAGCCCGGGCCGATCGTCTGGCTCGAACCGAGCGCGCCCGAGGTGCATCCGCAATCCGATGCGGAAAAGGCGGCAGGCATGGTCAGCGGCCGCGCGCTCCCGCAGCCGGAGCTTTTGCAGCCCGACATCGATCCTGCACTGTCACCATATGTCCCGACGAAGGGGCTCAAAGTCCGGGCCCATTTCCGCGCCGGCTCGTCGGATGTTCTGCCCGGGCTCGTCGCCGCATGGGTCGTGGCGTTTCGCCGTTATCATCCCGGCTTCGCCCTCGAGGTCGAGCACCCTCTTGCCGGCAGCCTCGGCGCGCTCGAGCTGATCAAAGGCAACCTCGATCTGGTCTTCGTCTCGCGCGAGTTGAAGCCGACCGACATTTCGGGGTTCCATGACAAGTTCGGCTATGATCCTTTCTCCGTGTCGATCTCGGGCGGAACGTGGCGCCATTTCGGCTTTCTTGATTCCATAACCTTCATGGTCCACCCCGACAATCCGTTACGGCAGCTCAGCTTCACGCAGCTTGATGCCGCGTTTTCGGCGACGCGCCATCGCGGCGGCGCCCCGGTGCGAACATGGGGCGATCTCGGCCTGACCGGAGCATGGGCCGACCGCCCGGTTCATCTTTACGGGATCAAACCGTGGAACGGGTTTGAGGAGTTCGTCCGGCAGCGCGTTTTGTCGACACCCGGTCATCGCGGGGAGTGGACCGACCAGATCATCTTCGACGAAACCTTTTTCGCCGTCGCTCGCCGAGTCGCGGCTGACCCCGATGCGCTGGGCTACACCGGACTGTCGGCAGTCGATTCGCAGGTTAAGCTTGTTCCGGTCAGCATCGACAGCGGTCCCGCGCTATCGGCGAACTATGGGAATGTCGCCAATGCGACCTACCCGCTTTCGCGCGTAGTCTACTTGAACACGAATGCTCGATCGGGCGCGGCGCTGAACCCGGCGCTGCGCGAGTTCCTGCGCTTCATCCTCAGCCGCGACGGCCAGGCGGTGGTGCGCGCGCAGGGCATCTATCTGCCGCTTCGCGCGCCGCAGGTCGCGCTGAGCCAAGCGTATATCGATCGCCCGTGAGCGCCCAACACTGGTCACGACGCACGGCGACCCTCATCATTGCGTTGATCGGAGTTGGGACCACGAGTGCTGCGACCGCGACGGCAGGCTATGTTACGCCCGAAGGCCGCATCCGCATCGTCGGCTACAACGACATGGATCAGATGCTGACCGCGATCCTGCGACCGCTCGAACGTGCGGCAGGGGTAGGGTTCGAACTCGATCTCCACAGCACGCGTTCGGCACCGGGCGCGCTGATCGCCGGGACGTCACTGTTGGCCCCGATGGGCGCGGAGATGGAGCCCGACGATCGCGCCGCCTTTCGTGCCGCTTGGGGTAACGATCCAATCGAATTCCGTATTGCCCACGATTCGCTCACAAAGACCGCCCTGTCGTCGCCGACCGGCATTATCATCGCGGCGGCCAATCCCCTGCGCTCGATCGACATCCGGATGGCGCGCCGCGTTTTTGTCCGTCAACCTGGGGCTGAGCCGATCGCGCGCTGGGGCGACCTCGGCGTCACCGGCGCGTGGACCGACCGCGCGATCCATCCGATCGGGCTGGCGACCGACACCGCGATCGGGCGCTTCGTCCTCCGTCATCCATTCGCCGCAGTGGATTATGTGCCGGCTTTTACCAGCAAGCGACAGTCGCGCGACGTCGCTGCCGCCGTTGCCGTTGATCCCGACGCTATCGGGCTCGCCAACCTCAGCAGTGCCGACAACGGGGTCCGCGCTCTGGCGATCGTCGACGACGGCGGGGTCGTGCGTCGGCCGACGGCGCGCGTCATCGCATCGGGCCGATACCCGCTCGACCGGTTTCTGCTGGTCTATGCGCGCGCCGATCGACAAGGCCACATTGATCCGCTGGCGGCTCGGGTTCTCCGCGCTCTTCTGTCTCGCGCGGGGCAAAAGGAGATCGGAAGGGAATCACGCGGGTACCTTCCCCTCGCTCCGTCAGAGCGGCGTGAGGAACGAAATAGACTGGATAGCCTTATAGATTGATTGAATAATCCGGACGTCAGTCATTTAGCGGATAGATTGACTACCGCCGATCTGGCACGTCGTAGTGTGACAAAAAATGACGTTGACGGGACACGTCGGCACGACGGATAACTTTGGGGAAGATAGACCATGGATCGACCGCAACGCGCCGCATGGACCGTTCTCGGGGCCACTTCGATGCTCGCTGTGGCGCTTGGCACCGCGACGCCAGCCGACGCGCAAGCGTCCCAGCCACCGATGACAGTGGCCGCGCGAGGCGACACGGTCGACGCGGACATCGTGGTCACGGGCCGTTTCGTTGACACCGGTGCGACGAGCGCGACCAAGCTCAACATCCGCGTCCTCGACACCCCGTTTAGCGTCGATTCGTACAACGGCAATTTCCTCAAGGCGATCGAAACGACCAATATCGCCGACCTCTACAAGTACATGACGGGCATTCAGCGCGCTGGAAACACCGGGTACGACATCACTTTCCGCGGCTTCAAGACCAGCGGAAACGACCGCAACGCGATTTTGACCGACGGCCTACCCGGCCTGTCGGTCCGCTTCGGTTCGCCGCCGACGATCGGCACCGACCATGTCGAATTGGTCAAGGGCGCGACGTCGGTCCTGTACGGTCAGGCCCAGCCGGGCGGCTTCATCAACATCATCACCAAAAAGCCACAGGCGCGGGCTGCCTATCAGGTTGAGCTCAAGGGTTTTACCGGGGCGGGCCCGTTCGACCGCCAGATTGGCTACCTGCCGTCGGTCGATATCACTGGGCCGATTACGGCGAGCGGATCGCTCCTGTACCGTGTCGTCGCCGAGGCGGGCTACAGCCGTGGCTTCCGTGTCAACTCGAACGATCAGCCGATCTATCTCGCGCCAAGTCTGACGTGGAAGCTGGACAGCCGCACCGATATCACCGTCGAAGGCGAATATCGCCGCGATAAGTCACACTACGACACGTATCTCGTCGCACCGAACCGCGACGTCTCGCTGATCGCTCCGATCAATACCAATTATCAGGAGCCAAACGACTTTCTGCTCGAGCGCGGCTACGTCGGTACCGTCTTGACCAAACACCAGTTCAGTGACCAGATCGTCTTCAATCTCGGCTACCGCTATGTCGATCATTTTGACACGCAGCAGAATTTCGATGTCAATGCCTTCAAAACCGGCGCGCTTTTGACCACGCTCACCCGGCGCGCACGTGGTCAGCAGAATAAGCGGACGTACAGCTTCGGCGACGCCAATTTCGACTTCAAGTTCGCGACGTTCGGATTCAGGCATACCTTGCTCGTCGGCGTCGGCGGCGGGACCGAGACTGCCAGCCTCAATCGTACCCAGTTCTATAACTGTATCGCCCCGACCTGCACGTCACTCGACGTGAAGATTTATAACCCCGTGCTGGGTGTCGCACCGGCGCAAAGCACCTTCCCGCTCGATACGAGCGCGACGCTGGCAAACCTGACGTGGCGCTACACGACGCAAGATTCGCTTGGGATCTATGCCTCGGATCTCGTCGAGTTCGGCGATATATTTAAGGTCATGGTTGGTGGCCGCTACGCCGACGAGAAGCAGACAATCCAGGATCTGCGCAAACCGGTCGGCGTGCAGAACAAGCACGACACCAAATTTCTTCCCCTCGCCGGTCTTATCTTGGAGCCGACTCGACGAATCAGCCTATATGCAAGCTATGCCACCTCATTTGTCCCCACCGCAGCGGCGTCGCAGGACGTGTTCGGGCTGAACCCGTTCGTCCCGACCTCTGCGAAGTCGTATGAAGGCGGAATCAAGACCGAACTGTTCAACCACCGCCTCAATCTGACCGCGGCCTATTTCGATATCGAAAAGCAGGGCACGCTCAACACGACGACGTGCCTGACACTTGCCCAGCTCAATGCCGCCATCGCGGCGGGCACGGTCATCGTCCCGGCGAATGCGCCACGCGATGCGGCGGGCAATCTGATCCCCGGCAGCGGCACCTGCTCGAACCAGCTTGGCAGCGAGCGGTCGCGCGGCTTCGAGATCGAGGTCAACGCCTCGCCGCTGCCCGGCTGGACGATCACCGGCGGCTATGCCCACACCAAAGCCCGCGTCGTCTTTGCCAGCGTGACGCTGCCGTTTCAGGCTGGCGCGCGGGAAACCAACTCGCCTGATGATGCGGTCAACTTCTGGTCGCGCTACGATTTCACGGACGGTTTTCTCAAGAACTTCGGGGTCGGCGCCGGACTTTCGTATATCGGCAAGCGCGTCGGCTTCCTGCCACCGTCGGCCGCCGACCCGCGCCCCGAGAACGGCACCATGCCCCTGCCGGCGTACACCACGGTCGATCTCGGCTTTTACTATAAGATCGGCAACGTCGATCTGACGCTCAAGGTCAACAACCTGTTCGACGAGCGCTTCATCGAGAGCGCCGGGTTCACCGGCGATATCAACCTCGTGCCCGGTACACCGCGGCTGTTGACCGGCACCGCGCGTATACACTTCTAGAGCTAACCGGCCGCTTCATCGGGGGCGTCGTCGTGAGACGGCGCCCCCTTTTATGTCGACGACACGCAGCACGAAATAGGAGCGGTCAGCGTGAACCGCGCGATCGCCGGGGTCGTAAAACCCTACATCGCGTCGAGCTTGGCCAGCTCCTCGCGCACGACACCCGGCTGCAGCGGCAGGTAGACGCCGTCATCGGCGACCTGCTGCTGTCCCTCGCGGCTGAGGATCGCCTTCAGGAACTCCTTCGTCTTGGGCAGCAGCTTCTCACCTGGCTTGCGATTGACGTAGACGTAGACGAAACGGCTGAGTGGATAGCTGTGATCATAGACTGTCGCGGTGGTCGGCGACACGCACTTCCCGCCGGGCTCCTCCGACAGCGCAACGACACGCGTGTTCGGCGTGAGGTTGGCGAGGAGGGCATAGGTCAGACCGCCCGGATGATCCTTCATGTCGTCGGCGGCGACGTTGAAGGCGTGCTCGAAGCCCTTGCCCCTGGTGAATTGGATGCCGTCGCGATAGTCGCCCATCTTCATCACGCGGATCTTGAAATACCATTCGATGCCATTGGGTGATTTCAGCCCGTACAGGTGGATCGGCCGGTCGGCCCATGCCCCCGTCAAGCCGACCTCACCCCATTTGGTGATGGTGGTGCCGCCGCGGCGATTGGTTTTCGAATAGATGCCGTCGAGTTGTTGCAGGCTCAGGCACGTCACGGGATTGTCTTTGTCGACCATGATGATCGACGCCGCGGTCTTGCCGAGCGAGCCGACGCTACCGGTAGCGACCCGAATGGCCGTCGGCGCGTAGCCGAATTTCTGAACGAAGGCGGCTTCCTCGGCCGGCAGCAGCTCGCGCCCGACCGGGGCGGCTTGGGCGGTGGCGGCGGTCAGCGCCGGTCCGCCGGAACCCGATGCCCGGGCTTCGACCGTCACGCTGAGGCGCGGATAGGCCTTGCGCATCATCTTGGCCCAGCCGAGCGTCATTTCATCCATGACGTCGGCGCCGACGACGTTGAACTCCTCCTCGGGTTCGGTCACCAGCGGGCCGGGGACCCACGCGGGCAGGCTCGCGTCGGCCTTGAGATTATGCTCGTGCATGGCGTATTTGAGCGCGACGGCGGGCGTCATCGCGACGACACTCGCAATCGTCGCGACGGCGGTCATGGCCTGATAGCCACGTAAGAATCTTTGCGCGGTCTTGGGCACGGTGTTGCTCTCCCTGATCGTCCGACGGTGCTGCTGGATCGTTGGTGACCCTAGACATATTTCCTCACCCGATAATCGGACCGATGTCTGGCACAATCCGTCGAATGGCGGATGGGCAGTCTGCGCCGGTTAGTCGACTATCTGGTCGAGGATTATGCCAGTGTCGACGATATCGCTAACGCTCCGGGTGGTTGTCGCGGTCGCATTGTCCGCCGCCGCCGATATCGCGACTGCTCGCCAAGAGGCGGTTACGGTCAGGCCCGCGCTTCATGGCAGCGCCCCGTCGATCCTCCGCGATCTCGCTCCGGCGTGGGCGCAAGACTTCGCACAGGTCGATCCGGCGGGCGTCGTTCTCGCGCAGCCCTTCGGCCCGCCGCAAGGCGCACTCGATACGGGATTGGCCGATTTCCTCGTCGGCAAATCGGATTTCGCCTTCCTGACGCGCGAGATCGCCGAAGTTGACCTCGCCGCGTTTCGCCGAGCGCACCGGGGCAGCGATCCGGTGGTCATCCCCGTCGCGGGCGGCGCGTGGAACCGTTTCGGCTTGGTCGATGCCGTCATAATCATCGTCAACCGCGCCAATCCGATCGAACGTCTGAGCTTCGGCCAACTCGCGCAGATCTTTTTCGTCAGTCTGACCACGGCCGATGCCGCGCTCGACTGGGGCGCATTCGGCAACGCGGGGTGGCACGGCCGCGCCGTCCACCTGGTTGGCGGCGGCGCATGGGCGGGCGAGGAATCGGCGCGCGCGCTCACGATCCGGCGCCATGTCCTTGAAGCTGGCGGTCGGCACGGCATCTGGCGCCTCGCCCCCGAAAGCGGCGGCGAGGCCGACGTTGTCGCCCGGGTCGGCCATGATCCCCTCGCCATCGGCTTCACCGGATTTGGCCATATCTCCGGCGATGTGCGGGTCGTTGCGATCGCGGCAACCGACGGCGGGCCGGCCAATCTGCCGAGCCGGAGCACCGCCACGTCCGGTCGCTATCCGCTATTACGCTCCGTCGATCTGCTCTTCGCGCGGAATCCGGATGGCTCGACCGCCCCCGCGCTGATTAAATTCGCGGATTATCTTACCGGTCGACGGGGCCAGACGATCGTTCGGAAAACGCGATCTTTCTTGCCGCTGACGCGGGCGCAGCGGCGCTTCGTGCGCGACCGGATCACGGCGATGAATGCCCGCTCGATCGCCATCAGGTCACCGGTCGCCGAAACCAGAGCACCCGCCGCGACGATCCAGGGCGACGCCCAATCTGAAAACTAATTATGAATAGCTACAGGCTCGGCGAAGCGGGCGGGTGTAGACAGTGTCGATAAGACTAAGACCGGAGAGTTGCCAATGTTCCGTCACACCGTCGTCGCTATCTCCGCAGCGGCCTTTGCCCTGCACGGGGTCGCCTTCGCGGCGGGCGCGGCCCCATTGCCGCGCGTCGTGCTCGCGGTCGACGGGACCGATCAGACCCGCAACCTCCCGGTCCTGCTGGCCGAGCGGCTCGGCTATTTCAGGGCTGAGGGGCTGACCGTCACGCTGGTCGACGCGCCCGCCGAACCGAGCCCGATCCAGCTGATGGCCGATGGTCGCGCCGACGGGGCGGTCGCATTCTATCACCATACGTTCATGTCGCAGGCGACCGACCATCTCGTCACTCAGGCCGTCGTGACGATGGGCATCTCGCCGGGCCTCAAGGTCGTTGTCGCAAGGCGGCAGAAGGATCAAATCCACGGCCTCGCCGACCTCAAGGGCAGGCGCATCTATACCGGCGGCAGCAATAGCGGAAAGACGACAACCGCCAACTGGATCGCCCTGCATTACGGATTCGGCGTCGCCGGCTACACCGCGCTCGAGCCGACCGAGCGAAATGCCATGGCCGCGGCGCTGCGCGACGGCACCGCCGATGCGATCGTCGCCCACGAGCCCGATGCCAGCTATTATGTCGCCAACGGCGGCTTCGAGCTGGCCGACGTCGAATCGGCGAAGGGCACGGTGGCGACGCTCGGCAGCATCTATCCCTCGACCGCGCTATATCTTCCCGAAGCCTATATCGCCGCGTATCCCGATGTGGTGCAGCGTCTGGTCAACGCGTGCCTGAAGGCGGTCGCCTTCATCAAGAGCCACGATGCCGATACCGTCGCCGCAGCGCTGCCGCCGAAGATGGCAGGCAAGGACAAGGCCGCCTTCGTGCGCCTGCTCGCCGAGGATATGCAGATGTTCGACACCGACGGCCTGATGCCCGATCCGGCGGCGCGCGCCGAGTGGCAGGCGATGGTCGCCAAGGCCCCTAAATACGGCGCGATCCAGTTCGAGCGGACCTACACCAATACCTTCGTCCGCGCCGCGCACTGAAATGAGGGCTATGACATTGATTGCTACTCGACGCTGGGCCCTTCGGGCGCTGTTGATCCTCGCCCCCCTGACCGGCGCGGTCGCCGCTGGCGCCGAGCCCCCGGACCCCGGTCTCGTCATCGCTTTCCACGCCAAGGCCGCCGACCGGACGGCGCTACGCACTGCGCTTGAAACGACGCAGCCCGCGCGGCTGCGGCGGTGGCAGGCCGATGGTCTGCTCACCGGTTACCGGCTGTTGTTCGCGCGCTACGCCGACGGCGGCGGCTGGGACGCGATGGAGCTGTTGTCGTTCAAGGACGCCGCGGCCATGTCGCGCTGGAGGGCGACCGAACGCGCCGCACCGGGCGGGCTCGATGCGCGGGCGCTGGCGCTCGTCACGTCGATCGACACGACGCCGACCGACCATATCCGGGGCGGCGGCGCCGACCGGGCGACCGATCCAGCAGTGCTGGTCGTCCCGTATGTCTCGCTCATCCCCGCGGCGGACTATGCGCGTTACCTCGACGGCTACACCATTCGGCAGTTTGAAGGTTGGATCGCTGAGGGCGTGCTCGACGGTTATGATATCTTCACCAGCAAATATCCTGCCGGGCGCGACTGGAACGCGTTGATCGTGCTACGTTACAATGACGATGCAGCGCTTGGTCGCCGCGACGAGGTCGTCGGCAGGACCCGCGCCCGGCTCGTGCTCGATCCCGCGTGGAAGGCGATCAGCGACGACAAAAAGAGTGTGCGGACCGAAAAAATCCTCGTCGTCGCCGACCAGATCGCTGCGGCCAGAGCGCAATGAGCCTGCGCCGAAAACTGATCCCGGTGCACCGCTGGGTCGGCCTGACGTTCGGGCTGGTCGTGATGTTGTCGGCCCTGACCGGCGCTGGCCTCGCCTTTCGCGGGCACCTCGATCCCGTCGTCTACTCGCATCTGTCCCAAGCATCGGCATGCGACCACGCCTTGCCGCTCGACACGTTCGTCGAAGCCGCGCGCCGCCTCCATCCGAAGGGCAAGCTCGATTATCTGCGGATCGTCGCCGGCAACGACACGCCGGTCATCGCGCGGTTCCTGAACAAGGACACGCTCTACTTCGACCGCTGCACCGCTGCTCGGGTTGCGAGTCAGAATCGCTATGCGGGTGTATTCGGCACGCTCGAATGGCTTCATCGCGGGCGCTGGCTCGGGATCGGCGACTATGTGATGGGCAGTGGCGCGCTGGCGCTGCTAATTCTGCTCGCCGGGGTCGGCCTCTTTCTCTGGTGGCCGCGCAAACCGCGCCGCTTCGCTCAGGGCTTTACCGTGAGCACCAAAGCGAAGGGGCCGGCATTTACGATCGGGCTCCACCGCGCGGTCGGCGGCTGGATCGCGATCCCGCTGCTGATCAGCGCGGTGACAGGGCTCCCGAACGCCTTCGCCAGCATCCACGACGCGATCACGTCGCTCGACGGCCCCGCCGCGCCCAAAGCCCGCTCCGCCGTCGCCATCACCGCTCGGCTCCCGCTGGCAGACGCTTGGACGACCATCAACCGCCTGACCCCTGCCCCGCGCGAAGTACTGATTCACGTCGCGCAAAAGCCGGTCGACCCGCTCGAGATCTTCATCATCGCCGCCGATGCGCCGCACGCGAACGCGCGGACCTATCTGTTCCTCGACGCTTATTCGGGGCGCATTCTGTCGTTCACACCCTATGTGCAGATGGGTTTAGGCAGCCGGATCTATTATTGGATGCTGTCGGTTCATACCGGGGAAGTCGGCGGCTGGGCGGGCCAGATCATCCTGTTCGTCGGCGCCGTCGGGGCGGTCACCCTCGGCTATACCGGCGTCTCTTCATACCTTCGACGCCGCGCGCTGAAGAAGCCCCGCAAGGCCCCGCAAATTGGCACCACAAGCCCCGGCATCTCCCGGTGAGGACGTCGCTGCACAAGGGCATCATCGCCGGGGTCGCATTGGCTGCGGCGGTGATCGCCGCGACGCCCGCTGCCGCCGCGCCTGAGGAAATTCAGGTGTATATGGACGAGATGTCCGACCCCGGGCAGTTCGGCCTCGACATTCACAACAACTATGTCCTGACCGGCGACAAGACTGATACCAAGACTCTCTGATCAGAACCCATGCGCCCATGTCCGCAGTCCGATCGACATGATGCGCCACGGCTGATCGGTGAGGCGGTTCCAAGCGAAGCAGCAATGGTCAAGGATGTCGTCGTAGGATTTGAAGATGCGGTTCGACAGCCAGTTGTCGCGCATGAACTGCCAGACGTTTTCGACTGGATTGAGCTCGGGGCATTTCGCCGGCAGCGGCAGCAGCGTGATGTTGGCCGGGATGACCAGTCCC
>JBBRQR010000048.1:0-12866 GCA_038226115.1 Sphingomonadales bacterium
GACGCAGGCCTGATGGCCGAAATGAAGGCGGTGTCGGAAACGAGCGCCCCTGATGAGATTTTGTTGGTCGTCGACAGCCTGACGGGGCAGGACGCGGTCAACGTCGCGCAGTCGTTCTCGACCGAGGTCGCGCTGACCGGCGTGATCCTGACGCGGATGGACGGCGACGCGCGCGGCGGGGCGGCGCTGTCGATGCGCGCGGTGACCAAGCGCCCGATCAAGTTCGCGGGCACCGGCGAGAAATTGGACGCGCTTGAGGAGTTCGTCCCCGACCGCGTCGCCGGGCGCATCCTCGGCATGGGCGACATCGTCGGGTTGGTCGAACGCGCGAGCGAGTCGTTCGCCGAAGCCGACGCCGAAAAGCTCGCGGCGCAGATGGCCAAGGGCCAGTTCGACATGAATTCGCTGCGGACGCAGTTGCAGCAGATGAAGAAAATGGGCGGCATCGGCGCGCTTGCGGGGATGATCCCCGGCATGGCGAAGATGAAGGCGGCGGCGGGCAGCGTCGACGAGCGAGTGCTCGTGCGGATGGAAGCGATGATCGGGTCGATGACGCCAAAGGAACGGTCGAAACCCGATCTAATCAATGCCAAGCGCAAAATCCGCATCGCCAAGGGCAGCGGCGTGACGGTGCAGGACGTCAACAAGCTGATGAAGATGCACCAGGAAATGGAAGGCGCGATGAAACGCCTCCGCAAGATGGGCGGCATGAAGGGGATGGCCGCGATGCTCGGCAAGATGGGCGGCGGTGCCGGTGGCATGGCGGGGATCGCCGGAATGCTCGGCGGTGCCAAAGGAGCTGGGGCTCAGGGTGGGCTGCCCGGAAATTTCAACAAACTCAACAAACGCTAAGAAGGAAATACGAATGTCTCTCGCAATCCGGCTCGCTCGTGGCGGCATGAAGAAGAAGCCATATTATCGCATCGTCGTGACGGACAGCCGCAACGCCCGCGATGGCAAGTTCATCGAGAAGATCGGGACGTACAACCCCCTCCTCAACAAGGAGAACCCCGAGCGGGTGAAGCTCGACGGCGAGCGCGCGACGCACTGGCTGTCGGTCGGCGCGCAACCGTCGGACCGGGTTGCCCGCTTCCTCGATGCCGCTGGCCTGCGCACCCGCGCGGCGCGTTCGAACCCGAACAAGGGCGTCCCCGGCGACAAGGCGAAGGAACGTGCCGACGCCGCTATCACGCGTCAGGCCGAAATCGAGGCAGCGACAGTCGACGCTGCGGAGAAGGCCAAGGCCGCTGCAGCGGAAGCAGCGACTGCAGCAGCCGAAGCAGCAGCGGCTCCGGCTGTTGAAGCCCCGGCTGAGCAAGCCCCGGCTGAGGAAGCTCCAGCGGCCGAAGCTCCGGTCGAGGCTCCCGTGGCTGAGGCTGCGCCGGTTGCCGAGGCTCCCGCCGAAGGACCGACCGAAGCCGCCACGCCCGATGTCGACACGGCGACCGAGACCGACGCTTCGCCTGCCGGTCCGGCAGTCTGAGCGACGGCGGCGCAGTGGTAACGGACGCAGTTGGGGTCGGCGACCACGGCCCCACTGCGTCCGACGCGCGGCGCATCACGTTGGCAGCGGTCAGTGGCGCGCACGGAATTCGTGGTGACGTCCGGCTGAAACTGTTCGGCGACGGCGTCGAAAGCCTGAAAGCGTTTGTCGCGTTTAACGCGGGGGGGCGCACGCTGACGCTCCGCAGCGTTCGCGACGACAGCAAGGGCGGGGCGATCGCCCGCTTTGCCGAGATCGCCGACCGGACGGCGGCGGAGGCGTTGCGCGGCACAGTGCTGTCGGTCGCACGCGCCGACCTGCCGCCGCTCGCCGACGGCGAATTCTACCACGCCGACCTGATCGGGCTCGCGGTCGTCGACACCACCGGCGTCGCGGTGGGCACCGTCATTGCGGTCGAGAACTTCGGCGCGGGCGACATCCTCGAGATCGAAAAGCCCGACCGACGGACCTTCATGGTCCCGCTGACGCCGGTCGCCGTGCCGGAGATCGGCGACCACATTGTGGTGGACAGCGCCTTCGTCGATTAGTATATACATGCTGTGTATACGGAGGTTGGCGTGGCGACGACCAAGGTGTTCAAATCGGGTAATTCGATGGCGATCCGCCTGCCCGCGTCGTTCGGTGCAGTCGCCGGGACGACCGTCGAGGTGCGCGACGTGCAGGGCAAATGGATCGTCGAGCCCGTTCCCGTCGCGCCGCGCAAGTTCGACATCGATCGGGTGTGGGGTAGCGCAATCGGGTCGGGCCTAAAGCCGATCGATCCCGACGGTCGCTGGCTCGAGGAACGGCCCTTGCTGTGGGACGATCCGGACTGGCGCGCCCGAAACCTGCCTGACGCATGAAGTTCCTGCTCGATACGAATATCATCGTCGCGGTGATGCTTGCCACTGGCGCGGCGGTCCGGCGGCGGTTGGCGGATACCGACGAAGGCGATGTCGTGACGTCGGCTGTTGCGTATGCCGAGGTATTGTTCGGCTCAGTCCGCAACTTGCCGTCGCCGATCGCCTATTTGCAGGCATTCATCGAGCAGGTTCCGGTGCTGCCTTTCGATGGGCGCGCGGCGGAGGCCTATGCTGGTCTTCCGTTTCGGCGCGCGAGCTACGACCGGCTGATCGCGGCGCATGCGCTGGCGCTCGACCTCACGTTGGTGACCGACAACGAGCGGCACTTCGCCGATGTGCCGGGGCTGAGGGTCGAAAATTGGACGGTTTGATCTTGACGACAGACCGCAGCTTCGAGCGATGACATGGGCCGCCACCGCCCTGACGCTGTACCCCGAGATGTTCCCCGGGCCGCTGGGGCAGAGTCTTGCCGGGCGGGCGCTGGCCGAGGGGATCTGGTCGCTCGCCGCGCGGAATATCCGCGATTTCACCACCGACAAGCATCGCACCGTCGATGACACCCCTGCCGGCGGTGGACCGGGGATGGTGCTGCGGATCGACGTGCTGCGCGCGGCGATTGCCGGTGCCGGCGGTGTCGGGCCGGTGCTGGCGCTGTCGCCGCGCGGGGTGCCACTGACGCAGGCGCGGGTCCGCGATCTTGCCGGCGGGCCGGGCGTGACGTTGATCTGCGGGCGGTTCGAGGGGTTCGACGAACGGCTGTTCACGGCGCCGCTTGCCGATGGCCGAACGGTCGAGGCAGTCTGTGTCGGCGACTATGTCCTGTCGGGCGGCGAGCCCGCCGCGCTGATCGTGCTCGATGCTTGCGTCCGGCTGCTTCCCGGCGTAATGGGCGCGACCCAGAGCGGAGAGTCGGAAAGCTTCGAAAGCGGCCTTCTCGAATATCCGCACTATACCCGGCCCGCACTGTGGGACGGGCAGATGATCCCCGAAGTCTTGCGATCGGGGGATCACGCGAAGGTCGCTGCATGGCGGCAGGCGCGGTCCGAAACGGACACACGGCTACGGCGGCCGGACCTGTGGGAGCGCTATACTGGCGCTCGGGGTCGGTCGCCCTCTGGCGCGCGGGACGACGAAGGAGAATGAGATGAATCTCATCCAGACGATCGAAGCCGAACAGATTGCCAAGTTCCACGAGACGAAGAAGATCCCGCTGTTCCGCGCCGGTGATACGCTGCGCGTCGGCGTCCGCGTCGTCGAAGGCGAGCGCACCCGCGTCCAGAACTACGAAGGTGTCTGCATCGCACGGTCGAACAAGGCGATGGGCAGCAGCTTCACAGTCCGCAAGATCAGCTTTGGCGAAGGCGTCGAGCGCGTCTTCCCGCTGTATTCGCCGAACATCGACACGATCGAAGTCGTCCGTCGCGGCGTCGTGCGGCGCGCCAAGCTGTACTATCTGCGCGGTCGCAGCGGCAAGTCGGCGCGTATCGTCGAGAAGCGCGACGCGCGGCCGGGCACCGGCGCGGTCTAAAGCTGCGTCTCGAACACATTTGGCTTTTTCGGCGGGCCGCAAGCGTGTGCGACGTCCGGGTGGCGGGTCGGTTGAGCCTTCGGCTTGGACCCGTCCACCGACGCGGCGTCGTCGGTCCCCCAACCGCGGGCTGATCCGGATTTTTTGACGATCCGCTCGCAGACGGGAACCGAAACCCAGCGCATGGCGGTTCCATCCGGCTTCATCCCGCACTAGGGTCACGGCAACAATACCTGTGGGGAACCTAGCTATGCCGTTCGTCCGTCCCGATGTTGCCAACCTTCTTGCCATGCTCACGTCGGTTCCCGGCCCGAAGATGGAGAACGGTACGCCCGAAGCGGCGCGGGCGATGATGCTGGCGATGAAGGGACTGACCGAGCGCCCGCGCGGCGACCTCGCCCACGTTCGTGACTTCACCATCCCCGCACCCGAGGGGCACCAAATTCCGGCGCGCGTTTATATCGACACGGCGGCGCCCGGCCCCGGTCCGGTGATTGTCTACTTCCACGGCGGTGGCTGGGTGATCGGCGATCTCGAAACGCACGATTCGCTATGCGCCGAAATCGCCCGCGTGTCGGGAATGACGGTCGTCAGCGTCGATTATCGCCTTGCCCCCGAACATCGCTTTCCGGCGGCGACCGACGACGCGATGACGGCGATGCGCTGGCTCGCGGAAACACCGATGGCGATCGGCCATGACATCACCGGGTTGATCCCGGCCGGCGACAGCGCCGGGGGTAATCTTGCCGCCGTCGTCGCGCAGATGCTCCACGGCAAGCTTGCCGTGCCGATCGTCGCGCAGTGGCTGATCTACCCCGGCGTCGATCTGACGGCGAGCACCGGGTCGATGACCGATTTCGCCGAGGGGCATTTGCTGACCGCCGCCGGGATGCAGTGGTTCACCGATCATTATATGGGCCCCGCGCTCGATCTGCTCCACGCGCACGCCTCACCACTCCACGCCGATCTGACCGGGCAGCCGCCCGCGATGGTGTTCACCTGCGGCCTCGACCCGCTACGCGATCAGGGCCGCGCCTATGCCGCCAAGCTGATTGCCGCCGGGGTCGACGTCACCTACGTCGAGGCTGCCGGGCAGATTCACGGGTCGTTCACGCTGCGCGCGGCGATCCCGAGCACACAGGCCGACCTCCACGCCTGTCTCGCCGCGCTGCGCCTGTTGATCGGCCACACGGCTGCACCGGCGCTGGCGCTCGCCGCCGAATGACCGAGCGACGACACAAATCCGGCCTCCCGTATCGGGCTGGCGTCGGTGTCATGTTGCTCAACGGCGACGGCAAGGTCTTCACCGGGCAGCGGCTCGATTCGAAGCTCGAGGCATGGCAGATGCCGCAGGGAGGCATCGACCCCGGCGAGACCCCGGTCGAGACCGCCTTTCGCGAACTCGCCGAGGAAACCGGCGTGACGAAGGCCGAGGTCGTCGCCGAGGCGAAGGACTGGCTCTACTACGACCTCCCCGACGATCTGATCGGCACGATCTGGAAGGGACGTTTCGCCGGGCAGCGCCAGAAATGGTTCGCGATGCGTTTTCTGGGGACCGATGCCGACATCGACATCGCGACAGCGCACCCCGAATTTCGCAGCTGGCGGTGGTCGACGCTCGATGAGCTGGCCGACATGATCGTGCCGTTTAAACGCGATTTATACGCCGCCGTGCTGGCAGAGTTTAGCCATCTCGCGCACGGCGCGCGGCTTTAGAAACTGACCCCGACGCGGACGACGACGGCGTCGGCGCGGCTGCGCCGTGCCCGCGCGGCGGCGACCCGGGGCAGGTCATTGCCGATGTATTCGATGCCGAGCGTCACGATCCGTAGTACCCGCGCCTCGACCCCGCCCGACCAGTCGATCTTGGTCCACGCGCCGGCGAACTCCCCGCGTTCGCGCCCCACGCTCGCGCGCACCGTCAACGGGGTCGTCGGCACGGCCACTGCTGTCGCGGCGGAGAGGTACAGGTTGCCGCCGCGGACCGCACCTGCGTCGGGGGCGTAGTTCGCGCCGAGCGTCAACGTCGCCGGACCGATCGCTCCCGTCAGCGAAGCGAAGACTTCGCCGTTCGCCGCTTCGCCGCCGCCGGGATGGAGATAGGCGATGACGCCGACGGTCGGCGTGACGAGGCCGAGGCTTCGCGTCCAGCCGCCCGATATGTCGAGTTCGACATTGCGTCGGGGCACGCGAGCGAGATTACGAACCTGCGACGCCGACACTGCCTCAACCCCGCCAAACCATGGTCCCGATGAGGCTTCGACCGTCGCGATGGCGACCGGGTGTTGGCCGCTGAGCGACACACCGCGGAAGCGATAGTCGCTGACGACCTCCGCACTCCCGCTCCATTCGACGGCGTGGGCCGGGCTTCCGGCGGCGACTACCGCAGCGATCGCGGCGATGCTGTGGCGTGGGGGCAACAGTCGCCAGCGGTGGAGTGTTACGATCCGGCGAAAGGGGTGCATAATAATCGGGCACCTGCTCCGCTGCGGCCCAAAAAGCAAGCAGCGGAGCCGAGCGTCGGCGACTAGAACATGACGCCAGCTTCGATCAACCCGCGCGTCTGCGACCGGTCGTTGCCGAGGTTGCCGAACACCGATCCCGCCGTCGTGTGGCTCGCCTTGACGTAGGATAGTTCGGCGCGGGCGAAGAACATCTTGTACTGGTACGTCGGCGTCACCGTCAGCGAAAACGCCTCGCTGCCCGTCCCGTACAGGAAGTTTGCCCCCGTCCCGCCCGGCTTGCCCGTCGAGCTGATATATTCGACGCGCGCCGGCAGGCTGAATTCCGGCGTGATCTGGTACCTGGCCAGCAGCGCGCCGCCGATCGTATCGGTCGCGGTCGTTCCGAAGAACGGCAGCGCGTCGACATGGGTGTACTGCAGGTATGGCTGGAGGACGAGCTTGCCCTTCGTATGGGTCAGAATCAGGTTGAACAGTTGCTGATTGTTGAGGACGCCGCCGGTCACAAACGTCGATTTGGTCGTCGACTTCGTGTTACCACTGCCGACGAACGATAGGACGTTTGCCGTATTGATCGTGTACGCGACCGACCCGGTGATCGTACTGTACTTCGACGAATAGTAACCGTCGTTCAATGCCAGTGAAAACGACAATGGCCCATGACTATAATTCACCTGAACGCCCTTTGCCACCGCGTTTTCGAGGTTCCACAGCAGCCCGCGATCGATATTCATGTTCTCAAACGTGAACGTGTATTCGGCCCCCTGCAGTGTCGGAAGCTTTCCGACCTGGACGGAAAAATTCGATGTCGGTGCGATCTTGATGAAGGCTTGGGGAATCGGCCCGAACGTCGATTCGTTGTTTCTCGATGCGCGGAGATACGGAATGCCAAGCGACGGAGTCGAATAAATGCCCGCCTGGACGAAGAACTGGAAGATGCCGTCGACCTTCTGGACGATCACCTGACCGTTGCTGATATCGGCGAACGACTTGTGATCGCCTGGCACGACATGGTCCTGAAAGCGACCGATACCGGTGGCGACGCCGTTGACGTAGATCTTGCCGAGCGGTCCGGCGTCGAAGCTGACGGGAGGGGCGGAATAGGCGAGCGGTCCGGCGAGCGCAGGCAGCAGAGCGGGCGCGGCCGGGGCGGCTTCGGCGGCAGGTGCTGCAGCCTCGGCAGTGGCCTTCGTGACATCGGTTGCAGCGACCTGCGCGCTGGCGGACGTTGCGCCGATCAAGGCGACGGCGGCGATTCCTGTGATGACGACGGTATTCATGGTCTTCCCCTTTGCTCCAGTGCCGGCAGCGAGCCGATGCGCCGCCTTGTGCACTGCAACATCCGTGCCATGCAGAGGGGAGGTTCCGCGCGGCTTGAGACGCGCATAAAAAAAGGCCGGTGGCGAACCACCGGCCTTGAAGTAAAATCCTTGGGGAGGATCGCCTTTCGGCCCGACCGTTGTGCACTGCAGCATTTCTCTTTGCAACAGAAAAAATCAGCCGACGATAATTTTTCGAACAGCGTTGACCCGTTCCGCCTCCGTTCTATAACCCGGCGATGAGCGACCTGTTTTCGGCGACCACCGCCCCCGGCGATTATGACGCGCGCCACATCGAGGTTCTCGAAGGGCTCGAGCCTGTTCGCCGCCGTCCCGGCATGTATATCGGCGGCGTCGACGAACGCGCGCTTCACCATCTTGCCGCGGAGGTGCTCGACAACGCGATGGATGAAGCCGTCGCCGGCCATGCAACGCGGATCGAGGTCACGCTCGACCCAGGCAACCGGTTGACGATCATCGACAACGGACGCGGCATCCCGGTCGACGACCATCCGAAATATCCGGGCAAGTCGGCGTTGGAAGTGATTTTGACGACGCTCCACTCGGGGGGCAAATTTTCGGGCAAGGCGTATGCGACGAGTGGCGGCCTGCACGGTGTCGGCGTCTCTGTGGTCAATGCGCTGTCGAGCGACCTGACGGTCGAAGTCGCACGCGGCAAGGCGCTGTTCCGCCAGACCTTTTCGCGCGGGGCGGCGACATCGGCGCTGGAACCCCTCGGCGCGGTCAGCGGGCGGCGCGGGACGTCGGTCAGCTTCATCCCCGACCCCGACATCTTCGGCGTGGAGGCTGCATTTCGCCCTTCACGACTGTACCGCCTCGCGCGGTCTAAGGCATATCTGTTCGGCGGGGTCGAGATTCGCTGGAAATGCGACGCGACGCTGATTTCCGACGAGACCCCGGCGGCGGCGACGTTCCAGTTCCCCGGTGGCCTCGCCGACCATCTGACCGAACAGTTTGCCGATCGTGAGCGTGTTGTCGCCGATCTGTTCGCCGGACGCGCCGACCTGCCCGAGGGGCGCGGCGCGGTCGAATGGGCGGTGGCGTGGCCGATGTGGGGCGACGGCGCGGCGAGCTGGTATTGCAACACGATTCCGACGCCCGACGGCGGCACCCATGAAGCGGGCCTGCGCGCGGCGTTGACCAAGGGAGTCAAGGGGTTCGCCGCGCTGATCGGCCAGAAGCGCGGCGCCGACCTGCTGCCCGACGACGTCGTCACCGGCAGCGAGACGATGCTGTCGCTGTTCATCCGCGATCCGCAATTCCAGAGCCAGACCAAGGACCGGCTGACCAGCCCCGAGGCAACGCGGCTCGTCGAGGCGGCGGTGCGCGACCATTTCGACCATTGGCTCGCCGCGAACGAGGCGCGGTCGCGCGTCCTGCTCGGGGTGCTGCTCGAGCGCATGGACGACCGCCTGCGCCGACGTGCCGAGGCGCTCGATAAGCGCAAGACCGCAACGAACAAGCGAACCGTCCGCCTGCCCGGCAAGCTGACCGACTGCACCCGCAGCGGCGCGGTCGGCACCGAAATGTTCATCGTCGAGGGCGATTCGGCAGGCGGATCGGCGAAGCAGGCGCGCGACCGGACAACGCAGGCGGTGCTACCGATTCGCGGCAAGATCCTCAACGTCGCCAGCGCCAACGCCGCCAAGATCGGCGCGAACAGCGAGGTCGCCGATCTGATCCAGGCGCTCGGCTGCGGCACCCGCGACCGCTACGTCCCCGAGGCGCTGCGGTATGAGAAGGTCGTCATCATGACCGACGCCGACGTCGACGGCGCGCACATCGCGACGCTGTTGATGACGTTCTTCTTTCAGGAGATGCCCGGCCTTGTCCGCGACGGGCGGCTATATCTCGCGCAGCCGCCGCTCTACCGCCTCGCCGCTGGCGGGACGGTCGAATATGCCCGCGACGAAGCGCACCGGGTCGAGCTGATGCGGACGATCTTCAAGGGCCGGAAGGTCGAGGTCGGGCGGTTCAAGGGCCTCGGCGAGATGGCATCGAGCCAGCTCAAGGAAACGACGATGGACCCGACCAAGCGCACCCTGTTGCGGGTGACGATGCCGACCGACCCCGACGCCCGGATCGACGTCAAGGATCTCGTCGACCGATTGATGGGCCGTAACCCCGAACACCGCTTCGCCTTCATCCAGGCGAGCGCGCGCGCGGTCGAGGCAGCGGCGATCGACGCCTAGGCGCGCGCCTTACCTCCCCGCCGCCGCGACGTCGGCGATCAGATTGCCCATGCTCGCGTTCACATCGATCAGGTGCAGGCCCCAGTCGGGCAGGATGACGCCGCCCGCGACGACATCGCCGCCGATGGCCGATGTCCGCGCACCCGCCGGGTCGCCGTGGACGGTGAGCGCGAGATATTGCGCACCGTCGCGATCGACGCATTCGGCGGTGATCAGCCCCGGCACGGTGACGAATGGCGTCGTGATCGTCGCGCCCTTCGCCCAGATGACGGGCGGTTGTTCGGTCAGCCCGATGCGGCCCGCCGGGAAATAACCGTCTGCCACGCCGCTGCCGCCACCGGGCGCGGTCGGGTTGACGCACGCGGCCTTCATCCCCGCGACCGCCGTCCGCCCGAAGCGGCTGTTCGGCGGCGGCGGCGCATCGGCGCGGAAGCTGACGAAGCTGATGACACAGCCGCGCTGACCGACCGCCGTGCATAGCGGGATCGACTTGAAATCGCCGCCGGTAAGCCTTCCGGCGGGGACGAGGACGTTCGTCCCGGCAAGGATCGCGGTGACAAGCTGCGTCTGCACCGGCTTGCCGTCGATCTCCTCGGCGATGAGGCGCTTGAGGACACCCGACCCTTGGCTGTGGCCGATCAGAACGACGCCGCGCCCGCCATTATGGTCGGCGAGATACGTCCGCCAGGCGTCGCGAACATCGGTGTACGGCAGTTCGCGGTCGACGCCCGCCATCGGCTTGCCCGTCATCACCGACCGCAATGCGGTGATCGTCACCTGACGGTACATCGGCGCGAACAGACGGCATTGCGACGCAAAGCGATTGAGCTGCTGATTGACGACCGATGCCTCCTCGGGGCCGGGAGCCATGTCGCTGTTTGGGCCGGGATCGAACGACACCGTGGGATAGACGTAGAAGCAGTCGATCTTGGCGGACGTCGCCGCTTTCCACGGCACCGCCGTCGTCGTGCCGTTGACCGCAACCGCTGTCGCCGACTGGTCGGTCCGGCACGCATCGGCCCGCCCCGGCAGGCACAACCAGTTGCTCGCGACTTTGTAATCGTTCGCTTGTGTTACAGCAGGCGGGGTCTGCGCGGCGGCAGCGGTGGCAGCCAGCGCAACAACGACGGCTGGAATTAATTTGGCGATCACCGACGACACTCCCCCTTATTTGTCGCCACGCTAGCCGGGGACGCGCGGCATCGCCAGTCTTTCCACGCTCCACCCCTTCCATCGCGCCTTCGGTCGGGGCACATGGCGGCGATGGAGTCCGACCGTGCCGCCATTCGCGCCGATCTCGATGCGACGGTCGCACGGCTCATTGCCCGTGCTGCGCTCGACGGTTGGCCGATTCGCGCCGATCACTGTTTCCTGCGGATCGCCTATGACAACGCCGTCGGGGCGAAGTGGGATACCGTCGTGTCGCGTCCGGCATGGGCATCGCTACCGCTCGACCGGCTGCGCGCGGCGGTCGCGGTCCTCGCGCGGATCGAGCGAGACGGTCGCGTCGCGCTCGATCCGCTCAACGCCGCCAGCCTTGCTTTCCGGCGTGCCTTGCGTGCCGCCGCGCCTTGCGTTCCGTCGCGCCTCGCCTTCCGGCGCACCGCGCGGTAGGAGGCCGCATGATCCTCGTCATCGATAATTACGACAGCTTTACCTATAATCTCGTCCACTATCTCCAGCAACTGGGGGCAGCGGTCGAGGTCGTGCGCAACGATGCGCTGAGCGCCGCCGCCGCGCTGGCGCTCGCACCGCAGGCGATCCTGTTGTCACCCGGCCCCGGCACCCCTGCCGACGCTGGAATCTGCCGCGATGTCATCGCCGGGGCGGCGGACGCGAACGTGCCGTTGCTCGGCGTCTGTCTCGGCCATCAGGCGATCGGCGAGGTGTTCGGCGGCAGCGTCGTGCGCGGCGCGGTGATGCACGGCAAGACGTCGCCGGTCGAGCACGACGGGTCGGGGGTCTTCGCCGGGCTGCCGTCACCGTTCGTCGCGACGCGCTACCACAGCCTGATCGTCGCCCCCGACAGCGTTCCCGACGTTCTCGCCGTGAATGCCCGCACGCGCGACGTCGTCATGGGATTGCGCCACCGCACGCTGCCCATCCACGGGGTCCAGTTCCACCCCGAAAGCATCGCCAGCGAGCACGGCCATGCCCTCCTCGCCAACTTCCTCGCGCTCGCGGGCATCGCCCACACGCCCCTCTCCCCATCCGACCCGGCGTGAGCCTCCCCGACAGTCGTTGCGCCCTCGACGGCGAAGCTGCAGCACGCGCATTCGCCGACCTGCTCGACGGGGCCGCGACCGACGCCGACGCCGCGCGCTTCCTGACCGACATGGCCGAGCGCGACGAAACCAGTATCGAGATCGCCGCGTGCGCGCAGGCGATGCGCGACCGGATGATCGCCGTTGCCGCGCCGGTCGGGGCGATCGATGTCTGCGGCACCGGGGGCGACGGCAGCCATAGCCTCAACGTCTCGACCGCCGTTGCGATCGTCGTCGCCGCGTGCGGGGTGCCGGTCGCGAAGCACGGCAACCGCGCGGCGTCGTCGCAAGCCGGGGCGGCGGATACGCTCGAGGCGCTCGGGCTCAACCTCGCCCGCGCCTCCGACGCCGCCGAAGATACGCTCGCCAGTCTCGGCATCGCCTTCCTGTTCGCGCAGGTCCACCACCCGGCGCTGGCGAAGCTCGCCCCCGTCCGTCGCGCGATCGGGCGGCGGACGATCCTCAACCTGACCGGACCGGCGGCGAACCCGGCACGCGTCACGCGCCAGTTGATCGGTGTCGCCCGCCCCGGCTTCCTCGGCGTGTTTGCCGGGGCAATCGCGATTTTGGGCACCGAAGCAACGCTGCTCGTTGCGGGCGACGAACCCCTCGACGAACTGTCGATCGACGGGCCGAGCACGATGCTGTGGGTCGGGGGAGCGGCTTCGCGCGTCACGCCTGACGACGCCGCCCTGCCGCACCACCCGCTGAGCGCGCTGCGCGGCGGCAGCGCC
>JBBRQR010000049.1:0-12841 GCA_038226115.1 Sphingomonadales bacterium
CCGCCCCCAGCGCCGCCGCCGAGACGTAGATTTCACGCCGCAACAACACCGACGGCTCGTCGGCAAGGAGATCGCGAACGATCCCGCCGAAGCTGGCTGTCAGCACCCCCATCGCAACCTGGGCGACCGGCGGCACGCCGTAACTGGCTGCCTTGGCCGCGCCGATAACGGCGTAAGCGGCGAGCCCGATTGCGTCGAGCCATAGCAACGTCCGCAGCCGCCAGCGGTCGGCGCGCAGCAGCCAGATAAGCGCAGCGGCGATAATGCACACGCCGAGGTAATCGCTGCGATGGACCCAGAACACCGGCGCACCGATCAGCAGGTCGCGCAGCGTTCCCCCGCCGACTCCGGTGACGGCGGCAAAAAAGACGAAGGTGACGATCGTCTGCTTCGCCCGCGCTGCCGCCAACGCCCCCGAAGCCGCAAACACCGCCACCCCGGCGTAATCGAGGATCGCGAGCAATGGCCGAATATCAGCGAGGCCAGCGATCATATCGCGTCATATCCTGCCTGGGCTTCGGCGGCCTCGCCCGCGCACCAACGCTCCAAAGTCGATGCGTATCGGCCTAGTGCGGGGGCTCTCCCCGCCCACACACGGTGGCGAGCAATGGTTGGGCAACAACATGACGGAGGCAGGATCAACATCCTGGAAGTCTGCCGCGCGCGGGCAGTAGAGGATAGAGGATTCTTCGCGCGTCGTATTGATCGGAGACGGCCATCCGGCGCGTACGCCTGTGAAAGCGTCGACCGCCTACATATGGATCGGTTTGCCGGTTACCGCCATCGCCGCTTCCTTGAGCGCCTCCGAATGCGTCGGGTGAGCGTGGCAGGTGTAAGCGATGTCCTCGCTCGACGCGCCGAACTCCATCGCGAGCGCGGCCTCGGCGATCATCGTTCCCGCCTCGCTGCCGATGATGTGGACGCCAAGGACGCGGTCGGTCGTGGCGTCGGCGAGCACCTTGACGAAGCCGTCGGTGTCGCGGTTCGCCTTGGCGCGGCTGTTGGCGGCGAACAGGAACTTGCCGACCTTATACGCGACGCCCGCCTTGGTCAGTTCCTCCTCGGTCTGGCCGACGCTGCCGACTTCGGGGTGGGTGTAGACGACCGCCGGGATGACCTTGTGATTGACCGAGCCGTTGAGCCCCGCGATGTTTTCGGCGGCGGCAATCCCTTCGTCCTCGGCCTTGTGTGCGAGCATCGGGCCGACGACGACATCGCCGATCGCCCAGATTCCAGAAACGCTGGTCGAGAAATCGGGGTTGATCGGCACGCGTCCGCGCTCGTCGAGGGTCAGGCCGGTGGCGGTGAGGTTGAGGCCGTCGGTGTTTGGTTTTCGCCCGATCGACATCAGGACAACGTCGGCAGCGATCTCCTCGCGCGCGCCCCCGGCGGCGGGTTCGACGACGACAACCGCACCCGCCCCCTCTCGCCGCGCCTCGATCACCTTGGTCGATGTGCGTAAGGCCATGCCCTGCTTCGTCATCAATTTCGCAAAGGCGATACCGACCTCGGCATCCATTGCGGGGACGATGCGGTCGGCATATTCGATGACGGTGACCTTGGCCCCAAGCCGTCGCCACACCGACCCCATCTCAAGCCCAATATAACCGCCGCCGATGACGACGAGGTGCTTCGGCACAGCGGGTAGCGCAAGCGCCTCGGTCGAGGTGACGAGGACTTCGCCGTCGGGGACCATGCCGGGGAGCAACAGCACCTCCGAACCCGTCGCGATGATGAAATTCTTTGCCGTGATGCGCCGATCGCCGACCATCAACGTCGTCGCGTCGGCGAACGCTCCCGCGCCTTTGATCCACTCGACCTTGTTCTTCTTGAATAGGAATGCGACGCCGTCGGTGAGTTCCTTCACCGCCTTATCCTTTTCCGCCATCATCGCGCCGACGTCGAGGTCGACCGAACCGAAGGTAATGCCGAACTTCGTCAGGTGGCCACCCTTCGCTTCGTCGTAAAACCCGCTCGCGTGGAGCAGCGACTTCGACGGAATGCAGCCGACGTTGAGGCAGGTGCCGCCCAGTCGGTCGCGCTTCTCGACACACGCCGTCTTGAGACCAAGCTGCGCCGCGCGGATCGCAGCGACGTAGCCGCCGGGACCGGAGCCGATGACGACGACGTCGAAGTCGAACGCCATCTTAAAGGTCGATCAACAGGCGGGCGGGATCCTCGATCGCGTCCTTGACCGCGACGAGGAAGGTGACCGCCTCGCGTCCGTCGACGAGGCGGTGGTCGTAGCTGAGGGCCAAGTACATCATCGGGCGGATGACGATCACCCCGTCGCGGACGACGGGACGGTCCTCGATCCGGTGCATGCCGAGGACGCCCGACTGCGGCGTGTTGAGGATCGGCGTCGACATCAGCGAGCCGAACACCCCGCCATTGGTGATCGTGAAGGTGCCGCCCGCCATGTCGGCGACAGCGAGCTTGCCGTCGCGCGCACGGCGCCCGAAGTCGCCGATCGCCTTCTCGATCCCGGCAAAGCTGAGCTTGTCGGCATCCTTAAGAACCGGCACGACCAGCCCACCGGGTGACGACACCGCGATGCCGAGATCGGCGTAGTCGCGGAAAACGATCTCGTCGCCGTCGATCATCGCGTTGACTGCCGGCACATCGCGAAGCGCAAGCACCACCGCCTTGGCGAAGAACGACATGAAGCCTAGGCGGACGCCGTGCTTCTTCTCGAACAGGTCTTTGTACTTCGTCCGCGCTGCCATCACGGCGGTCATGTCGACATCGTTGAACGTCGTCAGCATCGCGGCGGTATTCTGCGCTTCCTTGAGGCGCTTGGCGATCGTCTGACGCAGGCGAGTCAGGCGGACGCGCTCCTCGCGGCGGACCGGAGCAGAAGCGGCAGCGGCCGGGGTCGCGGCGATAACCGTTGCCGTACCCGACTCGATCGCGGCGAGAACGTCGCCCTTCGTCAGTCGCCCATCGAGGCCGGTCCCGGTTATCGATGCGCGATCGAGGTTGTAGTCGCCGAGCAAGCGGCGGACGGCGGGGGCCATCGCATCATAGTCCGCATGTGCCGGGGCAGCGGGCGATGTCGACGGTGCAGACGTCGTGGGCACGTCGGCGGGTGGCGCATCGCCCAGCGTCGATGTTAGTCGCGTGCCCTCAGCGGCTACAGCCGGCGCGGCAGGTGCAGCGGCGGCCATGACCGGCTTCACCGCCATCACCACCGCCGGTGTAGGCGCGGCGGCCTTCGCCGGTGCCCCGGCTCCGCTCTCGATCCGCGCAATCAACGCGCCGACGTTGACGGTGTCGCCGACCTTGAACAGCTGCTCACCCATCATCCCGGCAACCGGCGACGGCACCTCGACCGCGACCTTGTCGGTTTCGAGGCTGACGATCGGTTCGTCGACCGCGACGGCATCGCCGGGCCCCTTCAGCCATTCGCCGACGGTGGCCTCGGTAATCGATTCGCCGAGCGCGGGGATGGTGACGTCGGTGGCCATGGTCGTTCCTAGCTAGCTGCCGTCGTCGCCGCTTGCGCGGCGATGACAGGAAGAGAATTGCGGATCACTCGGCCGCCTGGACCGACTTCAGCCCCGTTCGGATCGCCGCGCGAACTTCGGACGGTGCCGCACCGAGCGCCTCGGCGATGAGCTTCGCCTGTTCGGCGGCGTGACGCTTGGCGAGCCCGGTCGCGGTCGCCGCCGCTGCCGCGCGCCCAGCATAGCTCGCGCGGCGCCCGATGGCATCCTCGATCGGGCGCGCGACGAAGTGCCATGCCCCGGCGTTGCGCGGTTCTTCCTGGCACCAGACGACGTCCTCGAGCGCGGTAAAGCGCGCGGCGTAGTCCGCGATAACATCGGCGGGGAACGGATATAGTTGCTCGACGCGCAGGACATAGATGTCGTCGCGCCCGGCCTTTTCGCGGGCTTCGAGCAGGTCGTAATAGACCTTGCCCGAACACAGGATCAGGCGGCGGACGGCGGCGTCAGGAACCGGATTGAGATCGTCGAGGCAGCGGTGGAAGCTCGACCCGTCGGCCATGTCGGCGAGGCTCGACACCGCACGCTTGGCGCGAAGCAGCGACTTCGGGGTCATGATAATCAGCGGCTTGCGGAAATCGCGAAGCTGCTGGCGGCGCAGGACGTGGAAATAGTTCGCTGGGGTCGTGCAATTGACGACCTGCATATTATCCTCAGCGCACAGCTGGAGAAAGCGTTCGAGCCGCGCCGAACTATGCTCGGGCCCCTGCCCCTCGAAACCGTGCGGCAGCAGCATGACGAGCCCGGTCGCGCGCAGCCACTTCGCCTCGCCCGCCGCGATGAACTGGTCGATCATCACCTGCGCGCCGTTAACAAAATCGCCGAACTGGCCCTCCCACAGCACCAGCGTCTTCGGGTCGGTGAGCGAATAGCCATATTCGAAGCCAAGGACGCCAAACTCGCTCAACGGGCTGTCGAGGACTTCGAACTTAGCGTCGACGGACTTGAGCGGCGTATATTTGCTGCCGTCGACCTGATCGACCCAAACCGAGTGACGTTGGCTGAAGGTGCCGCGCCCCGAATCCTGCCCTGACAAGCGAACCCCGAAGCCATCTGTCAACAACGTCCCGAAAGCCAGCGCCTCGGCGGTCGCCCAGTCGAGCCCGTCGCCGCTATCAATCGCTGCCTTCTTGGCGTCGAGGATACGCGCCAGCGTCTTGTGGACGGTCAGGCCCGGCGGCACGGCGGTCAGCACCGCCCCAACCCGACGTAGATCGTCGATGGCGACGCCGGTTTCGCCAGCACGCCGCGCGTTGACGTCGTCCTTAGGCATGCCGAGCCCTGCCCAGCGACCTTCGAACCATTCCGCCTTGTTTGCCTTATACCCGGTCGCAGCGGCGAAATCGCCTTCGAGCCGGTTGGTGAACTGTTCGATATTGGCGGCGACCCACGCCGCGTCGACGACGCCCTCGGCAATCAAGCGTGCAGCATATAGCTCGCTGACCGGCGGGTGATGGCCGATCGCGGCGTACATCAGCGGCTGGGTGAAGCTCGGCTCGTCGCTCTCGTTGTGGCCGAAGCGGCGGTAGCACCACATGTCGATGACAACGTCGCGCTTGAACCGTTGCCGGAACTCGGTTGCGACCTTGGTCGCATAGGTGACCGCCTCGGGATCGTCGCCGTTGACGTGGAAAATCGGAGCCTGGACGATTTTGGCAACGTCGGACGGGTACGGCGACGAGCGCGCGAATTGCGGGCTGGTGGTGAAGCCGATCTGATTGTTGACGACGTAATGGAGACACCCGCCGGTGTTGTACCCGGTCAGGCCGGAGAAGCCGAAGCATTCCGCCACGATCCCCTGCCCCGCGAACGCCGCGTCGCCGTGCATCAGGACGGGGAGGACTTCGCCGTGGTCGGTGTCGCCGCGTACCGTCTGGATCGCGCGGACCTTGCCAAGGACGACCGGGTCGACCGCTTCGAGATGCGACGGATTCGGCGTCAGCGACAGGTGAACGGTGTTGCCGTCGAACTCGCGGTCGGTCGACGTGCCGAGGTGATATTTGACGTCACCCGACCCGCCGACATCATCGGGGTTCGCGCTGCCGCCGCCGAATTCGTGAAAGATCACGCGGAACGGCTTTTGCATGACGTTGCCAAGCATGTTGAGCCGCCCACGGTGCGGCATCCCGAAGACGATTTCCTTGATCCCATTCTGACCGCCGATCTTGATGATCGACTCCATCGCCGGGATCATCGCTTCGCCGCCGTCGAGGCCGAAGCGCTTGGTGCCAACATATTTGCGCCCGAGAAAACGCTCGAACTGCTCGGCCTCGATCAGTTTGTTGAGGATCGCCTTCTTGCCGAGTTCGGAAAACTGGATCTCCTTATCGCGACCCTCGATCCGCTCCTGAATGAAGCGACGTTCCTCGACGTCGTTGATGTGCATATATTCGACGCCGACGTTGCCGCAGTAATTGGCGCGCAGAATCGTCACGAGCTCGCGAATCGTCCCGCGCGTCATGCCGAGCGCGCCGCCGAGGAAGATCGGGCGGTCGAGATCGGCGTCCTTGAAGCCGTGATACTCGGGGGTCAGGTCGGCGGGGAGATCGCGCTTGGTCAGCCCGAGCGGGTCGAGGTTGGCAGCAAGATGCCCGCGGACGCGGTAGGTGCGGATCAGCATCATCGCTGCGATGCTGTCCTTCGCCGCAAGTTCGATGGCGGCGGCGTCCGGCGCAGCAGCGGCGATAGTCGATACAGCGGGCTTGCCGCTGGCCTTCACCGGCTTCGGCGGCAGGTCGATCCCGGCGGCGTCGAGCGCGAGCGTCAGGTCATCGACCGCCGCCGCCGGCCAATCGCTGCGACCCCACGACGGCTGCGGCCGGTCGTCGGCTGCGGGAACTCCGCCCTCATAGTCCATCGTTCACGTCCTCGGATCGCGCGCCCCGGTCTTAACGGCGGCGCCGCCTTATGTCATCCCGCGATGCGGCGCGTTCAACCCCGGAGAAGCTCGATCAGCGTCGTCCCCAGCGCCGACGGCGAATCAGCGACCCGGATTCCCGCCGCGCGCATCGCCTCGATCTTGTCCTCGGCCTTGCCCTTGCCGCCCGCGACGATCGCCCCGGCGTGGCCCATGCGGCGTCCCGGCGGCGCGGTGCGCCCGGCAATGAAGCCGACCATCGGCTTCTTGACCTTGTTGTGTCGGATGAAGTCAGCGGCATCCTCTTCCGCCGCGCCGCCGATCTCACCGATCATGATGATCGACGTTGTCGCGGGGTCAGCAAGGTAAAGCTCGAGCACGTCGATGAAATTCGTGCCGTTAACCGGATCGCCGCCGATGCCGACCGCGCTGGTCTGGCCGAGGCCGACGGCGGTCGTCTGGTGCACCGCCTCGTACGTCAGGGTCCCCGACCGCGACACGACGCCGACCGAGCCTTTCATGAAGATGTTACCCGGCATGATGCCGATCTTGCACTCGCCCGGCGTCATCACACCGGGGCAATTCGGCCCGATCAATCGCGACTTCGAGCCACTCAGCGCGCGCTTGACCTTGACCATGTCGAGCACCGGAATGCCTTCGGTGATGCACACGATCAGCGGGATCTCGGCAGCAATCGCCTCGAGGATTGCGTCCGCAGCGCCCGGTGGCGGAACGTAGATGACGCTCGCGTCGGCGTTGGTCGCCTCGCGCGCAGCGAGGACGGTGTCGAAGACCGGCAGGTTGAGGTGGGTCTGGCCGCCTTTACCGGGGGCGACGCCGCCGACCATCTTGGTGCCATAGGCGATCGCCGCTTCGGAGTGGAATGTCCCCTGCTTGCCGGTGAAGCCTTGGCAGATGACGCGGGTCGCGGCGTTGACGAGAATGCTCATGGGTCAGGCCGCCTTTTTTACTTCGGCGACGATCTTCGCCGCCGCGTCGCCGAGATTATCGCCGCTGATGATCGGCAGACCGCTTTCGGCGAGGATTTTCTTGCCGAGCTCGACGTTGGTGCCCTCGAGCCGCACCACCAGTGGCACCGACAGATTGACCTCCTTTGCCGCCGCGATGATGCCTTCCGCGATGATGTCGCAGCGCATGATACCGCCAAAGATGTTGACGAGGATGCCCTTCACGTTCGGGTCGCTCAGGATGATCTTGAACGCCGCCGTTACCTTTTCCTTCGTCGCGCCGCCGCCGACGTCGAGGAAGTTGGCCGGCTCGGCCCCGTTCAACTTGATGATGTCCATCGTCGCCATCGCAAGGCCGGCACCGTTGACCATACAGCCGATCGTGCCGTCGAGCTTGATGTAGCTGAGGTCGTAGTGCGACGCCTCGACCTCGGCGGGGTCTTCCTCGGTCAGGTCGCGCAACGCGGCGATCTCGGGGTGGCGGTACATCGCGTTGGTGTCGAAGCCGACCTTGGCGTCGAGAACGAGCAATTTGCCATCGGGCGTCACCGCGAGCGGGTTGATCTCGACCTGCGCCGCGTCGGTCGACACGAACATGTCGTAGATTTGCGCGACGACGGCGTGGCACTGCTTGGCAAGGTCGCCGGTCAGGCCGAGCGCAAAGGCGACGCTGCGCCCGTGGTGCGGCTGGATGCCGGCGGCGGGGTCGATCCTAAAGGTGTGGATGCGCTCGGGCGTATGCTCGGCGACGTGCTCGATATCCATTCCGCCCTCGGTCGAGGCGACGAGCGCGATTTCGCTGCTGCCGCGATCGACGAGCAATGCGAGGTAAAGCTCGCGGGCAATATCGACACCGTCGGTAACGTACAGCCGGTTGACCTGCTTGCCGTGGTCGCCGGTCTGAATCGTGACGAGTGTGTTGCCCAGCATGTCGGTCGCTGCGGCGCGAACCTCGTCGGCTGACCGTGCCAGCCGGACGCCGCCCTTGGCCTCGGGCGGCAATTCCTTGAACTTGCCCTTGCCGCGCCCGCCCGCATGGATCTGCGCCTTGACGACGAACAGTGGCCCGGGAAGCTTGCCCGCCGCCGCAACCGCTTCATCGACGCTCATCGCCGCATAACCCGCCGGGACCGCGACGCCGAACTTAGCGAGGAGTTCCTTCGCTTGATATTCGTGGATGTTCATTGGCGGGGCGACCTCGGCAGTTGTTAGTCGCTGCGCTCTATGGAATGGACATGGGACGAGGGCAAGGCGGAGGGTGTACGATACAAGGCCCGGGCCATCGGCTCCACACACAATCCGAGCAATCCACGCCGCTCAACAGGGGTTGGCCGGACGGCCAAGAATTATTCTTTACTGGATTTCGGCAGGTCGCCGATTGATAAGCCAATTTTGTCACCGGCCTCGGAAAACGCGAGCAGGCATCGTACGCCAGCTTTGTTTCCTTCGTTCATAGAGGTTTTGACATCTTCAATGTTCTTTGGCCTGGTATCGAGATTGCCCAAAACGTCTTCAAATTTATTAAAGCCCGCACTTTTCAGGTCATAGGACTTGCTACAAGTATCGATGGCTCTTTTAAAGGCATCGCTTACATCATCGCTACTGCTGGGCGGAGAATCTAATTTCGTTATATTGTCACCTGTCAGCTGGCAGGATTCATGTGCCTGTTTAACAAACGGATACATAACGTACATACTCTTGCTTGCCGTCGATCTTCTCACCTGGACGGCCGATTCATCGCACGGCTCCGTTTCCCGCAAGATGTTGATCCATAACGATTTCGCCTCCGACCTGACGGATTCTTCCTTTTGCGCCTTGTTCGACGCCTCTTCTTGTTGTCGCCGCTGAATATCCTGCGGCGAGGGCGGAGGCATCCGAAGAGCAGCGAATATGAACAAAGCTACTAGTGCGACCAAGCTGACCCCTAGCCGACCAAATGACCGACGCCGCTGATCGAAATATTTTGGAACTACTAGAGATTGAATAACGACGATAAAGCTTAAAATTGATGCTAATAGCGCGCCGATCAGTAACAGAGCAATTGCAATCATCACAACAACAACCCCCCCGGTCGTAAAGATCTAGCTCAAGTTAGCGTCGATCGCCCGGCACGCCGTCAGCAGTTCCTTGACCGCCTCGACCGACACCGCGAAGTTGGCCTTCGCCTCGTCGTTCAGCGCGATCTCGACGATCTTCTCGACGCCGCCTGCGCCGATCACGCATGGCACGCCGACGTACAAGTCGTGGACGCCGTACTGCCCCGTCAAATTTACCGCGCACGGGATGACGCGCTTCTGATCGTAGAGATACGCTTCCGCCATCGCGATGCCGCTCGTCGCGGGAGCGTAATACGCGCTTCCGGTTTTCAGCAACCCGACGATCTCGCCGCCGCCGGCACGGGTGCGCGCGACGATCGCGTCGATGCGCTCCTTCGTGCTCCAGCCCATCTCGATCAGCGCCGGGATCGGGATACCGGCGACCGTCGAATATTCGATCACCGGGACCATCGTGTCGCCGTGGCCGCCGAGAACGAAGGCGGTGACGTCCTGAACGCTGACCTTGAATTCATCGGCGAGGAAGTGGCGGAAGCGGCTGCTGTCGAGCACGCCGGCCATGCCGACGACCATGTGGTGTGGCAGCTGCGAGAACTCGCGCAGCGCCCAGACCATCGCGTCGAGCGGGTTGGTGATGCAGATGACGAACGCACCGGGCGCGTTGGCGGCAATGCCCTCCCCGACCGCCTTCATCACCTTGAGGTTGATGCCGAGCAGGTCGTCGCGGCTCATCCCGGGCTTGCGCGCGATCCCGGCGGTGACGATGATGACGTCGGATCCGGCGATGTCGGCGTAGTCGTTGGTTCCCTTCAGCACGGCGTCGAAGCCTTCGACCGGGCCGCACTGGGCGAGGTCCAATGCCTTGCCCTGCGGCACGCCCTCGACGACGTCGAACAGGACGATGTCGCCCAACCCCTTGGCGGCGGCGAGATGCGCGAGCGTCCCGCCGATGTTGCCGGCCCCGATGAGGGCGATCTTGTTGCGGGCCATGGGGGTTCCTTGCGCTGCGAGCCAGGCGGGCCCGTGGACGGCGACGGCTTAGCGCGCTCGTCCGGCGGCGGCAACCGCCGTCAACCGTGGCCCTGTGCAAGATAGTCGGCTGACTGCATCTCGGTCAGGCGCGACACGGTCCGCTCGAACTCGAACGCGCCGTCGCCGGTTGGGTACAAATCCGCCGGAGCAGCATCGGCGGCGGCGAGCAGTTTGACCTTATGCTCGTATAGTTCATCGATCAGTGTAACGAAGCGCGCTGCCTCGTTCCGGTTCTCCGGCCCCATGCGCGGGATACCGACAAGAATGACGGTGTGGAACCGCCGCGCCACCGCCAGATAGTCCGCCGCCCCAAGCGCCGCGCGGCACAGGCGGGCGAATGAGAAGACCGCGACGCCCTTGATCGCCTTTGGCACGAACAAAGTCCGCCCGCCGGGAACGGGGATCGTCGCGGTCGGCACATGGACGCGGTCCTCGACCGGAAAGTCGGTGAGGCGAAAAAAGGCATGGCTCAGCGCCGCTGTCGCCTCTGCGCCGTTGGGGACGTACCACGTCGCCGCCCCGCCAAGTCGATCGAGCCGGTAGTCGACCGGGCCGTTGAGCGGCACGATCTCCATTCGCGCTTCGATCAGCTCGATAAACGGAAGAAAGAGCGCGCGGTTGAGACCGTCCTTGTACAGGTCTTGCGGCGGACGATTCGAGGTTGCGACGATTGTTGTCCCGGCATCGAATAGTGCGATGAACAGCCGCGACACGATCGCCGCGTCGGCAACGTCGCGGACCTGAAGCTCGTCGAAGCACAGCAGGCGCGCGCCCGCTGCCACCTTGGCTGCCACAACTGGAATCGGGTCCTCGCCCGACACCGCGCGGTGAGCATGGATCGCCGCGTGGATTTCGAGCATGAATTCGTGAAAGTGAACCCGGCGGCGCGGCTCGGTGGTCGCGTGCGCGAAGAACAGGTCCATCAGCATCGATTTGCCGCGTCCGACGCCGCCCCACAGGTACAGCCCCTTCGGCGCGACGGGTTTTGGCCCGAACAGCCGTCCGAACAGGCCCGGTCGCACCTCGCCGGCAAGCGCGACACGGAGGGCATAAAGTTTCTCTGCCGCCGCTGCCTGGTCGGGGTCGGGGCGCAATTCACCCGCCTCGACGAGCGCGCGGTAGGCGGTGCGGACCCCCGTCGCGGCGGCGACATCGTCTAAAGTCGCGGCGGCGACATCGTCTAAAGTCGCGGCGGCGAGATCGCCTGAACTCGCGGCAGCGGCGCCGATTAGGTCGCTCAAACGACGGGCGGCGGTGGACGCCGCGTGATCTTGCGCATCGTGCCGGTAAACGACACGACGTTCGCGCCGCCCTGCGTTACCAGCCCGCGAACGAAAAACAGCTTGCCGGTTTCCTTAAGAACCTCGCCGTGTCCCTCGATCGGCTCGCCGGGAATGCCGCCGGTCAGAAAATCGGTCGCGCAGCTCAACGTCACCGCTCCCTCACCCTTGATGAAGCGTGGGCGGATGATCGCAAACATCGCCATGTCGACGAACGACATGAGAAAACCGCCGTGGAGGAAGCCGAGGCCGTTCGAATGCCGCCGGTCGGTATCCATCTTCGTCTCGACACCCTTGGCGGCGACGCGAAAATACATTTGCCCGAGCAAGTCGTGAAAGCGCCCGTCGGGCTGCGCGATCCACGGCACCCAGCCGTCGATGTCGGTGTGCATCGGTTCCATCGTCGCGTCGTTAGCGTCCCGGTGGCCGACGACGCAAGAGGCGGCCGCGGCTCACCGGCGCGGGCTGCTCCCGCCAAGCCCGCCGAATAAGGCCGCGCCGATCCCCGCCGTAATCACATTGAGGGTATTGGGAGAAGCGCGTGTCGATCGACATTCAGTCAACGGCGTTCGCGATTCCGGTAGCCGCCCGTTCGACCGCACCGCGCGCGACCTTCGGCTCGATCGAAGCCGGGCGCGGTATCGCTGCGCTGCTTGTTGTCCTGTACCACGCTGATCGCCTCGCGCTGAACCCGGCATACTGGCACGCGCGGGCATTTGGCGGCACGTTCGCCTGCGGTCACGCCGGGGTCGAGTTTTTCTTTGTGCTCAGCGGCTTTATCATCGCCCATGTTCACGCCCGTGACATCGGACGCCCTGAAAGACTGCGGCGCTATCTTACCCGGCGGTTCGACCGCGTCTATCCGCTTTACTGGCTTGTCCTGACCGGCATTGTCGCGCTGACGCTGCTGGGGCCCGACATTCCCTCGCTCCGCCATGTCGATGGGAGCGTGATCGCCAGTTCGTACCTGCTCGCCGGGGCCGACAGCCACGATGGAGTCCTCACCGTGTCATGGACGCTGTTTCACGAAATCCTGTTCTACGCCGCCTTCGCGACCGCGATCGTCAGCCGCCGGGTCGGACTCGTCGTCGGCGCGCTGTGGCTGTCGGCAATTGGCATCGGCGCGGTGGGCGGTCTCGCCGAC
>JBBRQR010000050.1:0-12752 GCA_038226115.1 Sphingomonadales bacterium
AAGGCGACCGTGCCGCGCTACCGGTATGATCAACTGATGCGGCTGGGGTGGAAGATATTCCTGCCGTTATCGCTGTTCTGGGTGTGCTTGGTCAGCGGGTGGCTGGTGTTCACGGGGCATTTCGCATGAGTTTCCTCCACGGTAGTGAGCGACCGATCGATCGGCTCCGGCAGAAATGGTATGTGTTCCTGCTCGGAGGGATTTTCTTTTATGCCGCTTGGCAAAAAGGGCTGTCGGACCATCGGTCACTGTACGTGTGTTTGGGCGCAGGCGTAGCTCTGATGCTGGCGGGCACAGTTGGGCTAGTCCTCCGTTTGTTGTCGAGTGCAAGGACCGCGAAGTGAACGCCATCTTCCGTGCCGCCAAATCCCTCCTCCTTATCGAGTTCGTTCGCGGCCTCGGGCTGACGTTCAGTTATATGTTCAAGCCCAAGGCGACGCTCAATTACCCGTATGAGAAGGGCCCGCTCAGCCCCCGCTTCCGCGGCGAACACGCGCTGCGTCGCTACCCCAACGGCGAGGAGCGGTGCATCGCGTGCAAGCTGTGCGAGGCGGTTTGTCCGGCGCAGGCGATCACGATCGAGGCCGAGCCGCGCGAGGACGGCAGCCGCCGGACGACGCGCTACGACATCGACATGACCAAGTGCATCTATTGCGGTTTCTGCCAGGAGGCGTGCCCGGTCGACGCGATCGTCGAGGGGCCGAACTTCGAATTCGCGACCGAAACCCGCGAGGAACTGATCTACGACAAAGACAAGCTCCTCCAGAATGGCGAGCGGTGGGAGCGCGTCATTGCCCACAACCTCGCCGCCGATGCTGCGTGGCGGTGACGGCGAAAGGCACGACGGAGCGGACGCCTACGCGCTTGCCGCGAATGTCGCAGGGCGTTAGACGCAGCTCAGCATAAATCTTTGGTGTCATTCCCGCGCAGGCGGGAACCCACGACCTCAACGATTCGAGTTCATGGGTTCCCGCCTGCGCGGGGATGACACGTCATCGAACAGGACCACCCGCCACCCGCATGATCGCCACGTTCGCCTTTTACCTGTTCGCGGGGTTCGTCGTCCTTGGCGCGGCGATGACGATCCTGTCGAAGAATCCGGTCCATTCGGTGCTGTGGCTGATTCTGTCGTTCTTCAACGCGGCCGGGTTGTTCGTGCTGTTGGGGGCCGAGTTCCTCGCGATGATCCTCGTGATCGTCTACGTCGGCGCAGTCGCGGTGCTGTTCCTGTTCGTTGTGATGATGCTCGACGTCGACTTCGCGCGGCTGCGAGCGGGGTTTTCGCGCTACCTCCCGTTCGGCCTCGCGCTCGCCGTCGTGCTGCTCGCCGAGCTACTGCTCGTGTTTTCGGGCGGCAGTTTCGGGATCAGCGCCGCCGCGCCGAGCCATGCGCCGGTGATCGCGGGGATGACCAACACCCAGGCGCTCGGGAGCCTGATTTACACGCGCTACGTTTTCATTTTCCAGGCGGCAGGCATGGTCCTGCTGACCGCAATGATCGGCGCGATCGTCCTGACCCACCGTCAGCGCCCCGGCATCCGCAAGCAGAGCATCGACTTTCAGAATGCGCGGACGCCGGCGAGCGCGATCCACGTCGTCGACGCGCCGCGTGGCGAAGGCGTGACGCTGTGATCGGGGCGGCGCAGTGATCGGACTCGGACATTACCTTGCGGTCGGCGCGATCCTGTTCGTGATCGGGGTGCTCGGCATCTTTATCAACCGCAAGAACGTCATCATCATTCTGATGTCGATCGAGCTGATTTTGCTCAGCGTCAACATCAACCTCGTCGCCTTTTCGTCGTTCGCGCACGACCTCGTCGGCCAAGTATTCGCGATGTTCGTGCTGACCGTTGCGGCGGGTGAGGCGGCGATCGGGCTGGCGATTCTGGTCGTCTATTTCCGTAATCGCGGGACGATCACCGTCGACGATATCAACCAGATGAAGGGGTGAGGGGAGTGATCCAGCTCCTCGTCTTCCTCCCCCTCGTCGCCGCGCTGATCGCCGGTCTCGGCAATCGCATGATCGGCGACGTTGCGGCGAAGTCGGTCACGACGGGTGCGCTGTTCGTGTCGGCCGCGCTGGCATGGGTGACGTTCGTCGACACCGGGCTCGGTCACGGCGCGGCGTACACGGTTACGGTGCTCGACTGGATCGACAGCGGCGATCTCCACGTCGCGTGGGCGTTCAAGGTCGATACGCTGACGAGCGTCATGCTCGTTGTCATCACGACGGTGTCGGCGCTCGTCCACCTGTATAGCTGGGGCTATATGGCCGACGACGCCGACTGCCCACGCTTCTTCGCCTATCTCAGCCTGTTCACCTTCGCGATGCTGATGTTGGTCACCGCCGACAACCTCGTTCAGATGTTCATGGGCTGGGAAGGCGTCGGCCTCGCGTCGTACCTACTGATTGGCTTCTGGTATTATAAGCCGAGCGCCAATGCCGCCGCGATCAAGGCGTTCGTCGTCAACCGCGTCGGCGACTTCGGCTTTTCGCTCGGCATTTTCGGCACCTTCGTCGCGTTCAAGACGATCAAGCTCGACGCGATCCTCGCGGGCGCAGCGGGGATGAAGGGGGTGACCTTCGTTTTCCTCGGGATGCACGTCGACGTGATGACGTGCCTATGCCTGCTGCTGTTCGTCGGCGCGATGGGCAAGTCGGCGCAGCTCGGCCTCCACACGTGGCTGCCCGACGCGATGGAGGGGCCGACCCCGGTCAGCGCGCTGATCCACGCCGCGACGATGGTGACGGCGGGCGTGTTCATGGTCTGCCGCCTGTCGCCGATGTTCGAGACGAGCGCGACTGCGTTGACCGTCGTCACCTATGTCGGCGCGGCGACGGCGCTGTTCGCCGCGACCGTCGCGTGCGTCCAGACCGACATCAAGCGCGTCATCGCTTATTCGACGTGTTCGCAGCTCGGCTACATGTTCTTCGCCGCTGGGTCGGGCGCTTACGGCGCGGCGATGTTCCATTTGTTTACCCACGCCTTTTTCAAGGCGCTGCTGTTCCTCGGCGCGGGGGCGGTAATCCATTCGATGCACCACGAACAGGACATGCGCTTCTATGGGGGACTGCGGAAATCGCTGCCGTTGACGTTTACCGCGATGACGATCGGGACGCTGTCGCTGACCGGATTTTTCTTCACCAGCGGCTATTATTCGAAGGACGCGATCCTCGAGGCGGCGTTCGCGCGTGGGACCGAGGCGGGCTATGTCGCCTTTGCGATCGGCGCGTTCGTCGCCTTCCTGACGAGCTTCTATTCGTGGCGGCTCGCGTTCCTGACATTCTTCGGCGCACCCCGTTGGGCGGGGAGCGAGCATATCGCCCATGCGGCCCACGGCGATGACGCCCACGTCGAACCCGCTCACGTTGCGGACAGCGACCATGGCGTCGCGACGGGTACCGCCGGCTATCACCCGCATGAAAGCCCGTGGACGATGCTGCTCCCGCTCGGGGTGTTGAGCGTCGGCGCGTTATTCGCCGGTTTCGTTTTTCACAGCGTGTTTCTCGGCCCCGACACGGCGAGCGCGTTCTGGCGCGGGTCGGCGGTCGTCCACCGCGACCTCGCCGAGGCGACCGAGCATCTGCCCGCATGGGTCGTGTGGACCCCGGCGGCGGCGTTCTTCCTCGGCCTCGGCCTTGCGGCGCAAAATTATCTGCGCGATCCCGGTGCGCCGAAACGCTTCACCGACACCTTCCACAGCCTGCATAATTTCCTCGTCCACAAATGGTATTTCGACGAACTGTACGATCTGGTCTTCGTCCGTGGCGCGTTCGCGTTCGGGCGGCTGTTCTGGAAGACCGACCGCGACGTCATCGACCGCTTTGGCCCCGACGGGGTCAGCGCCGTCGTCGGCGACACCGCCGTTCTCGCGCGGCGGTTTCAGTCGGGCTATCTGTACACCTACGCGCTGATGATGCTCGTCGGGGTCGCGGCAGCGGCGACGTGGTTCGTGCCGCGGATGTTCCAGTGACCACGCCCGTCCTCTCCATCCTGATCCTACTGCCGCTGATCGGCGCGGCATGGGCGTTGCTGGCACCCGGGAGCGACGACCACCGTGCCGCCAACGCCCGCGTTACCGCACTGGTCGTGACCGGCATCGAACTCGCGATCGGCATCGGCCTGTGGCTCAGCTTCGATACATCGACCGCTGCTTTCCAATTCGTCGAGCGCGTCGACCTGTTCGCACCGTTCCTGTCGTGGCACCTCGGCATCGACGGCATCGCGCTGATGCTCATCATGCTGTCGGTGTTTCTGATGCCGATCTGCATCCTCGCGTCATGGGAGTCGATCCAGAAGCGCGTTCCCGAATATATGGCGGCGTTTCTGCTGATGGAGACGCTGATGCTCGGCGTCTTTGCCAGCCTCGACTTGTTTCTGTTCTACCTGTTTTTCGAGGGCGGGCTGATCCCGATGTACCTCATCATTGGCATCTGGGGCGGCGCGCGGCGGATTTACGCGAGCTACAAATTCTTTCTCTACACCCTGCTCGGGTCGGTTCTGATGCTGCTGGCGATGATCTACATCGTCAATGTCGCGCACACGACCGACATTCCGACGCTGCTGCGCTTCGACTTCGCGCGCGAGGCCCAGACATGGCTGTGGCTGGCCTTCTTCGCCTCGTTTGCGGTCAAGATGCCGATGTGGCCGGTTCACACATGGCTGCCCGACGCGCACGTCGAGGCGCCGACGGCCGGCTCCGTCATCCTCGCGGGCGTCCTGCTCAAGCTCGGCGGCTATGGCTTCGTCCGTTTCTCGCTGCCGATGTTTCCGGTCGCGTCGCTCGACCTCGTCTGGATCGTCGCCGTGCTGTCGGTCGTCGCGGTCGTCTACACCAGCCTCGTCGCACTGGTGCAGACCGACATGAAAAAGCTGATCGCCTATTCGTCGATCGCGCACATGGCGTTCGTCACCGCCGGCTTGTTCGTATTTAATACGCAAGGGGTCGAGGGCGGCATCGTGATGATGCTCAGCCACGGGCTTGTGTCGGGGGCGTTGTTCCTGTGCGTCGGGGTCATCTACGACCGGCTGCATACGCGCGAGATCGCGGCCTATGGCGGTCTTGCGAACACGATGCCGCGTTACGCGTTGTTTTTCATGCTGTTCACAATGGCGTCGATCGGATTGCCGGCGACGAGCGGATTCGTCGCCGAATTCCTCGTGTTACTCGGTGTCTTTGCCGGGTCGACGTGGCTCGCGCTCGGCATGACGACGGGGATCATCCTCGGTGCGGGCTATATGCTGTGGCTGTATCGCCGCGTGATCTTCGGCACCCAAAGCAACCGCGACGTGCTGGCGATGTCCGACCTCAGTGCGCGTGAGCTGGCGACGCTGCTGCCCATCGCTGTCGCCGTTATGTGGATGGGCATCTATCCGGAAAGCTTCCTCTTACCGCTGCGTGCGCCGGTCGCGAACATCCTCGCGCGCCTCCACCCCGTCACCCCCGCGCCGCCGCATCGGATCGTTCCGGCGTTGCGGATATTGCCCGCGATGCCAGCGGGAGGACCGGCGCGATGATCGCCCTGACCACGCTTGCCGCCTCGGTTCACCTTGCGTCGGTCGAGACGATCCTCGCCGCCGGGGTTCTCGTCGTGCTGATGATCGGCGTGTTTCGCGGCGACCGCAGCCTCGTGCCGCTGACGTGGGTCGCGGTCGGCATTCTCGCGCTTGCCGGGTTCCATCTCCTGATTGTTCCCGAACACGGCGCGACGGCGTTCGGCGGCCTGTACGTCGGCGACGCCTTTTCGACTTTCCTTAAAGTGCTGATCCTCGGCGGGGCGGCGACGTCGATGGTGCTCGCGCTGCCGTACCTCCAGCGATCGGCGACGGCACGCTTTGAATATCCGGTGCTGCTGATGCTGTCGGCGCTCGGGATGTGCATGATGGTCAGCGCGAACGACCTGCTGACGCTCTATGTCGGGCTCGAGCTGCAAAGCCTGGCGGCATACGTCCTCGCCGCCTTCCACCGCAACGAGGCGAAATCGAGCGAGGCGGGGCTGAAGTATTTCGTCCTCGGCGCCCTCGCATCCGGGATCCTGTTGTACGGCATAAGCCTTGTGTACGGCTTCACCGGCACGACGAGTTTCACCGCGCTCCACGGGTTGGTGCGCGGCACCGCGACTGCCGATATCGGGACGCTGATCGGGCTGGTGTTCATCCTCTGCGGGCTGGCGTTCAAGATTTCCGCTGTGCCGTTCCATATGTGGGTGCCCGACGTTTACGAAGGCGCGCCGACGCCGGTTGCGGCGTTCTTCGCCGGGGCACCCAAGGCGGCGGCAATGGGTCTTCTGCTGCGCGTTGCCGTCGGGGCGTTCGGCGGGATGACGTTCGACTGGCAGCAGATCGTCACCTTTGCGGCCATCGCGTCGATGTTGCTCGGCGCCGTCGGGGCGATCGGCCAGACCAACGTCAAGCGGCTGCTCGCTTATTCGTCGATCAATAATATCGGCTTCGCGCTGATCGGCCTCGCGGCGGGAACGCGCGAGGGGGTAACCGGGGTGCTGTTCTACATGGCGGTCTATCTCGTGATGACGCTTGGCAGCTTCCTCGCCGTGCTGGCGATGCGCGGACCCGACGGCGAGCCGATCGAGACGCTCGCCAGCCTCAGCGGCCTGTCGCGAACGCGGCCCGGCCTTGCAGCGGCCTTCGCGGTCTTCATGTTCAGCCTCGCCGGTATCCCGCCGTTGCTCGGTTTCTGGCCGAAGTTCGCGGTGTTTCAGGCGGCGGTCGACGCCAAGCTGTATGTGCTTGCGGTCGTTGGCGTCGTCGCCAGCGTGGTCGGCGCCTATTATTATCTCCGCGTCATTATGACGATGTACTTCGCCGACCCCGCGCCGGCGTTCGCGCCTGCCGACAGTCGCGCGAACACGGTGATGTTGGCGGCTGCGGCGCTATTCTGCTCGCCGCTCGGCATGTTCGCGATCACGCCGCTGGTCGCCGCAGCCGGTCGTGCGGCGGCGGCGTTGCTCTGATCCACCACCTCGCCACCGTCGGATCGACCAACGACTGGCTCGCCGACCACGTCCAGCCCGACGCGACATGGGTGCGCGCCGACACGCAGACCGGCGGGCGCGGGCGGCGCGGGCGCGAATGGGTTTCGATTCCCGGCAATCTGTTCGCCAGCGTCGTCGTCCGCGCCGCTGCCGAAGGACCGGCCCCACAGCTGTCATTCGTTGCGGCGGTCGCACTTGCGCGTGCGCTCGATCGCTGGGTCGCGCCTGAACGGCTGACGCTGAAATGGCCGAACGATGTGTTGCTCGACGGCATCAAGATCGCTGGAATCCTGCTCGAGGGCGGTGGCGGTGGCGGCGGCGGCGGGGGCGGCGGCGGCGGGACGGGGAGGGGCGGTGGATCGACGATCATCGGCTTCGGCGTCAACCTCGCCGGGCATCCCGACGGTACCGAGCGCCCGGTCACCTCGCTCCCCGCCGCGGGCATTCCCGCTCCGACGGCGGCAGACGTTGTCGAACGGCTGGCGGCAACCTTCGCCGATGTTCGGGCCGAGTGGCGAACCCACGGCTTCGCCCCCATCCGCGCCGAATGGCTGGCGCGCGCCGCCGGGATCGGCCAGACTCTCGTCGCCCGCCTCGGCACGAAGACGGTGACCGGCGTGTTCACCGATCTCGCCGACGACGGGGCGCTGATGTTGACCCTGCCCGACGCGACCGTCTGCGCAATCTACGCGGGCGAGGTTTTCGCGCTATGATGCGTTGGAGGGGGCGGCGATGCTGCTAGCGATCGACGTCGGCAACACCAATATCGTCTTCGCATTGGTCGAGGGTGACGACATTCGCCAGCGGTGGCGGATTTCGACCGACGGCAACCGCACCGCCGATGAATATGCGGTGTGGCTCCACCAGTTGATGGCGCTCGAAGACGTCGAGCGCGCGCACGTCGACGCCGCGATCATCGCCACCGTCGTCCCGACGACGCTGTTCAACCTCCAGCGCCTGTGTCGCAAATATTTCAGCGTCGAGGCGCTCGTCGTCGGGACGCCCGACATGGTCTATGGCATCGCGCTCGCGGTCGATAACCCGAAGGAAGTCGGGGCCGACCGCATCGTCAACGCCGTCGCCGCGCATGCGAGCACGCCGGGGAACCTGATCGTCGTCGACTTTGGCACCGCAACGACCTTCGACGTCATCAGCGAGGATGCGAACGGAATGGGCCAGTATCGCGGCGGCGCGATCGCTCCCGGCATCAACCTGTCGATGGATGCGCTTTACAGCCACGCCGCAAAGCTGCCGCGCATCGCCGTCGAGCCACCCCCCGGTAACGGGAGCGCGATCGGCACCAATACCGTCCACGCGATGCAATCGGGCGTGTTCTGGGGCTATGTCGGCCTTATTGAAGGTTTGGTCGCGCGCATTACATCGGAGATTGGACGGCCCGTTACGGTCATCGGCACCGGCGGGCTGGCCACTTTGTTCAATCGCCATACTCCCGCCATCGACAGGGTCGATGGCGATCTCACCATTCGCGGTTTGCGCCGCATCCACGCCCTCAACTCGAACGGAGCATAATGCCCAATAACAATACGCGCGATTCTGGCCGTAAGAACTTTCTCACCCCCGGCGAAGAACTGATCTTCCTGCCCCTCGGCGGGTCGGGCGAAATCGGCATGAACGTCAACCTTTACGGCTGTCGCGGCAAATGGGTGATGGTCGATCTCGGCATGACCTTTGCCGATCCGACCTATCCCGGGGTCGACCTTATCCTGCCCGACCTGAGCTTCATCGAGGAGCGCAAGGATGACCTGCTCGGCATCGTCCTGACCCACGGGCACGAGGACCATATCGGCGCGATCCCGTATCTCGCCGCAGATCTCGGCGTGCCGCTGTATGCGACGCCGTTCACGGCGGGCCTTATCCGTGGCAAATTGATCGAGGAGGGGATCGACAAGGAGGTCAAGCTCCACATCATCCCCAACGGCGGGTCACTGACGCTCGGCGAGTTCAAGTTCCGCTACGCCGCGATGGCGCACTCGATTCCCGAGGGCAACGGCCTCGTCATCGACACGCCGTTCGGGCGCATCTTCCACACCGGCGACTGGAAGCTCGACGACCAGCCGCAGATGGGAACGCCGTCGACGCCCGACGAAATGCGCGCGATCGGCGACACCGGCATCCTCGCGATGATCGGCGATTCGACCAACGTGTTCAATTCCAAAGCGTCGGGGTCCGAAGCCGGCGTCCGCGACGGGCTGCTCGAAGTCATCCGCGCTCGCAAGACCGGGCGGGTGCTCGTTACGACCTTCGCGTCGAACGCGGCGCGGCTCCACACGCTCGGTCAGGTCGCGATCGAAACCGGGCGGCAGGTATGCGTCGTCGGGCGGTCGATGGACCGGATCCTTGGCGTCGCGCGGGCGACCGGCTATCTCAAGGACTTCCCGCCGGTGCTGTCGTTCGACGCCGCCGCGCGGCTCGATCCGAGCAAACTGATGATCATCTGCACCGGCGCGCAGGGCGAACCCGCCGCCGCGCTCAGCCGCATCGCGAGCGGCAGCCACCAGCATCTGAAGCTCGATCGCGGCGACTGCGTCATCTATTCGTCGAAGGAAATTCCCGGCAACGAACTGTCGATCGGCGTCGTCCAGAATGCGCTGGCGACCCGCGGGGTCGAGGTCATCACCGAACGGCAGGCGCACGTCCACGTCTCGGGCCACCCGGGCAAGCCCGAACTCGAAGCGATGTACGGCTGGATCCGCCCCGAAATCGCGATCCCCGTCCACGGCGAGCGCCGCCACATGGAGGCGCACGCCAAGCTTGCGCTCGAAATCGGCGTCCCGCGCGCGATGGTGCCGATGAACGGCACCGTGATCCGCCTCGCGCCCAATGGGCCGAAGCTGATCGGCCACGAGAAGGTCGGGCGACTCGTCCTCGACGGCGACGTCATCCTGCCCGCCGACGGCGCGACGATGGTCCAGCGCCGCCGGATCATGCACAACGGCTATCTGTCGGCGACGGTCGTCCTCAACGGCGGCGGCAAGCTCGCCGCGCGCCCGTCGATCGTGACGCAGGGCGTTCCGGTCGAGGACGACCACAAGGACTTCCTCGCCGAATGCGCCGAGGCGGCCGAGGAGGCGGCGCGAAAGGGCAATCCGCGCGACGAGGCCAAATTCGCCGAAGGCATCCGCGTTGCCATTCGCCGCGTCGCGCGCGACTGGACGGGCAAGAAGCCGGTCACCGACGTTCAGGTCGTGCGTATTTGATGACGTAAGCCTGTGCCATCCCGCCTTCCCGCCCAATCGCCCGCGAGGGTTGGCTCCTGGGTGGCTGGGCGGCGCGCGGGATGGTACCGGCTTACTCTGCGAAGGAACTCATGCGCCCCATCTCGATCATCGTCATCTACCTGCTGTTCTGGACGCTGACACTGTTCGCCGTCCTGCCGTGGGGCGTGCGAACGAGCGCCGAGAGCGGGGAGACCGTCGTGCCCGGACAGGCTGACAGCGCGCCGACCCGCCCGAACCTGCGCGCCAAGGCGATATGGACGACGATCATCTCCGCCGTGCTGTTTGCGCTTTACTATGCCAATTACGTTCACGGCTGGGTGATGCTGGACGATATCCCCGGCTGGGGGCCGCGATAGTCGCACGACCGGGGTTTCCTCGGCTGCCCTTCATGCGCTAGGACGATGACGAAGCCGGTCGGCTGGACTGCGGGTATGGTGGAATTGGTAGACGCGCCGGACTCAAAATCCGGTTCCGCAAGGAGTGCCGGTTCGATTCCGGCTACCCGCACCATCGACAATCTGGGCTTGCTTCACGGCGCGCCGTAGCCCGACGCGGAAGTCGACCCCGTCAGACAAGGATCGCCCGATGCGCTTCATGCTCGCCGCCGCTACTGTCGCCGTGCTGCTCGCAACGACTGCATCGGCGCAGTCGGTGGTTCGCCGGATCGCGGTTCCCGATGGCGGATGGGACTATCTCAGCTTCGACGCCGCATCGCATCGCCTGTTCGTCGGGCGCAGCGACGGCGTGATGACGGTCGACATCGCGACCGACAAGGTGACGCCGCAACTGACGCCTGCGACGAAGACCCATGCCGCGCTCGCGCTCGGCTCGACCGGGCTCGGCGCGGTCACCAGCGGCACAGCGGCGGGCGTCATCGTGTTCGACGCGACGACCGGCGCGGTCAAGGCGACGATCCCGACCGGGCCCAAGCCCGACGCGGCGCTCTGGGACCCCGCGAGCCGCACCGTGATGGTCATGGACAACAAGGCCGGCACGGTGACGATGGTCGATCCGGTCAAGGCGACGGCGGTTGCCACGGTGATGGTCGGCGGCGCGCTCGAATCGGCGGCGCTCGACGGGCACGGTCATCTGTATGTCGCGGTCGAGGACAAGAGCGAGATCGCCGTCATCGACGTCACGTCGCGCGCGGTCACGCGCCGCATCGCGGTCCCCGGCTGCGAGGAACCCGCCGGGCTGGCGCTGACCAAGGCCGGGACGTTGATCGCAACGTGCGCCAACCACGTCGCCAAGGCGGTCGATGCCATGACCGGCAAGGCGATCGCCGACCTCGTCATCGGGTCCGGCCCCGACAGCGTGATCTACGACGCCGCCCGCGACCGCGCCTATGTCGCCACCGGGCGCGACGGCATGATGGCGGTGATCGACACGTCGGCGCGGCTGCCGAAGGTCATCGCCACCATCGCGACGATGACCGGCGCGCGGACCGGCGCGCTCGATCCGGCGAGCGGCACTGTCTATCTGATCGGTGCGAAATATGGCCCGATGGTTGCGGGGGAGCGGCCGAGGGCGCTTCCGGGCAGCGTCGAAATTTTGGCGATCAAGTGACCTTCGGCGTCCACCGCCGCGCCGTCATCGGGGCGGTGCCGCTGATCGGAATGGCGGTCGCCGCGCGGGCGCTTGCGCCGCCGTCCCCGTTGCCGCTCGCCTTCGTCGCGGTCGGCGACTGGGGCCGGAACGGCGCGTCGCATCAGCGCGATGTTGCGACGGCAATGGGGGCGGCCGCGCGCGCCGCGAACAGCGCCTTCACCCTTTCGACCGGCGATAATTTCTACGAAAACGGCGTCGCGTCGGTGACCGACCCGCAGTGGCGGACGTCGTTCGAGAACGTCTACACCGCGCCATCGCTGCAACGCCCGTGGTATCCGGTGCTCGGCAACCACGATTATCGGGGGGTCCCGCAGGCGCAGGTCGACTATCGCGCGACGAGCCCGCGCTGGCGGCTCCCGACGCGTTACCATTCGCAAGCGATGCACGGCGGGCTGGTCGAGTTCTTCTTCCTCGACACCTCACCGCTCGTCCACAGCTACCGCACCAACGTCCACGGCGCGATTGCGGCGAACGTCGCGTCGCAGGACGTCGGCGCACAGCTCGCTTGGCTCGACACCGCACTGGCGAAATCGACCGCCGCATGGAAGATCGTCGTCGGCCACCACACGATCCGCTCGGGCGGCAGCGGGCACGGCGACACGCCCGAGATGGTCGCACAAGCCGTGCCGATTCTTCAGCGCCGCGGCGTCCAGGTGTACATGAACGGCCACGAACACGACCTCCAACACATCGCCCGCGACGGCTTGCATTACATCTGCACCGGCGCGGGGTCGGAGGTTCGCCCGACGGCGGCGGTCGAGGGGACGAAATTCGCGCTGGCGCGGTCGGGGTTCGCGGTGGTCAAGCTCGATCGCGACGCCCTCGATCTGCAGTTCCGGGATTATGCCGGGGCGAGTGTTTACCGGGGGGTGGTCGCGCGCGCTTAGCGGCGGCGGGTTTTGGTGGCTTTC
>JBBRQR010000051.1:0-12661 GCA_038226115.1 Sphingomonadales bacterium
CTCGTGCCCGCATGGGTCGACACGCTGCTCGGCTGACACCGTCTTTCGTCGCGGCGGCGGGCGTGTCACAACCATCGACGGGCAAAAGGGGCACGCGATGTTGATCAATCGGCGGATGTGGCTTGGCGGGATGGCGGCGGCGGCGGCGCTGCCGGTTCCCGGTGCCCTGCGCGCGGACAGTCACCGCTCCCGGCACGACCCCGGCGTTCCGGGCAACGGTCGACGCGCTTGCCGACTTCGCCGCGACCGACCTCGCCGCGAACGGCTTTCCCGGCATGGCGCTGGCGGTGCGCGCGGCTGACGGCCAGACCGCAACGATCGCGCTCGGCGACGCCGTTCTCGGTCGCGCCCCCGTCCGCGCCGACCATTTATTCCAGATCGGGTCGATCTCGAAGTCGCTCGCGGCGATGGCGATCTATGTCCTCGCCGGGCGCGGCAAGCTCGATCTCGACGCGCCGGTGATGACCGTCGTCCCCGAACTCTGGCTCGACGACCGGAGCATCACGCTGATCCAGCTGATGGCGCATACCGCCGGGCTGCCCGACGATGCGCCGCTGTTTCCCGATGTCCCCGGCGGCAAGCTATGGTCGGCAACCGCCCCGGGCAGCCATTTCTCGTACAGCAATGCCGGGTACAACATGCTCGCCTTTGTCGTCGAGCGCGTTACCGGGATGCGCTACGACCGCGCGCTGGCGCAGCTGGTCCTCGCCCCGCTCGGGATGACGTCCGCCGTCGCCACGATCCAAACCGCCGACCGCGCGCGTTATGCGCAGGGCTATGTCGGGTTTCACGGCGATATGGCGTGGTTCCCGCAGTCGCCGCTCGCCGAAGGGCCATGGCTCGAAATCGACATCGCCGCCGGGAGCGTCGCAGCGACCAGCGCCGACATGCTTCGTTATATCACCTTTCTCGGGCGGCTCGCACAGGGCAAAGGCGCGCCGTTATTCGATGACGCGCTCGCGGTGCGCTTCGCCACGCCGCTGATCGCCACCGACGAATTCGGCAAGGGCGCACGGTATGGGGCGGGGTTGGCGACGGTCGACATCGACGCCGCCCCGGCCTTTCATCACACCGGCGGGATGCTGTTGTTCAGCTCGGCGGTCTATGTCGACCGGGCCAGCGGTGCGGGGGTGTTCACCAGCGTCAACATCGGCGGTACCGGCTACCGCCCGCGCGCCGTCACGATGCACGGCGTCCGCCTGCTCCGCGCGCTTGCCGCCGGAACCGCGCCACCTCCGCCGCCGCCGTTCGTCGCCGTCGCGCCGATCGCGCACGCCGACGACTTCGCCGGACGCTTCGTCGGCCCCGGCGGCGATGCGATCGAGCTGGTGGCCAACGGCACGACGCTGACGCTGGCCGACGGCAGCCGTCGCGGGCGAGTCAAATCGGTCGGCGACGGCAGCTTCGTCACCGACCTGAAGGAACACGGCGGCCACGTCCTCGATTTCGTCGCCGCGACGGGGCGACGCGACCGGCTATGGTACGGCAACACGCTGTACGGGCGCGACGTGGCACCGCCGCAACCGTCCGCCGATCCGGCGCTGGCGGCGCTCGCGGGGGACTATGTGTCGAACGATCCGTGGGTCGGCGGCGCGACGATCCTCGTTCGCGGCGACACGCTCGTCGCCGAGGGGCAGGGCCCGTTGCACCGCGCCGCCGACGGCAGCTGGCGCTTCGCCAACCCGCAATCGTGCGAGCGACTGCGGTTCGACGCGATGCTCGCCGGGCGCGCATATCGCCTCAACATCTCCGGCGCGCGACTGCCCCGCATCGCCGTCTGACGGCGGCTGCGCGACCACCGCTTGCCATCGCGGCGCGCATTTGCGACAAGCCGCCGCAATTGTTCGACCGCGCGCGCCTTTTCCGTCGCCCGCCGCCCTGGGGGAATCCATGACCTTCGTTCTCGTCGCGATTTGCTGCGGCCTTGCCGCCGTCGCTTACGGCATCCTCACCTCACGCCAGGTGCTCAGCGCCTCGGCGGGCAGCCCGCGGATGCAGGAAATCGCCAAGGCGATCCAGGAGGGCGCGGGGGCGTATCTGAAGAAGCAGTATATGGCGATCGGTGTCGTCGGCATCATCGTCGTCATCCTTGTCGCCGTCTTGCTCGGCGTCGTCCCCGCGATCGGCTTCCTGATCGGCGCGGTCCTTTCGGGCGCGACCGGCTTCATCGGCATGAACATCTCGGTTCGCGCCAACGTCCGCACCGCCGAAGCCGCGCGCGTGTCGCTCCAAAGCGGCCTGACGATGGCATTCCGTTCGGGCGCGGTGACGGGGATGCTCGTCGCCGGTCTCGCATTGCTCGCGATCGCCGGTTATTTCTACGCGCTCGTTTCGAGTGGCATGGAGGCAACTTCGCGCCCGGTCATCAACGCGCTCGTCGCGCTCAGCTTCGGCGCATCGCTGATCTCGATCTTCGCGCGGCTCGGCGGCGGCATCTTCACCAAGGCCGCCGACGTCGGCGCTGACATGGTCGGCAAGAACGAGCTCGGCTTCGACGAGGACGACGACCGCAACCCCGGCGTCATCGCCGACAACGTCGGTGACAATGTTGGCGACTGCGCCGGCATGGCCGCCGACCTGTTCGAGACGTACGTCGTCACCCTCGGCGCGACGATGGTCCTTGTTGCCCTCCTCGTCGCCGGAGCCGATGCCGCGCGGCTGATGACGCTGCCGCTGCTCGCGGGCGGCGTGTGCATTGTTACCTCGGTCATCGGCACCTATTTCGTCCGCCTCGGCAAAAGCGGCTCGATCATGGGCGCGCTGTACAAGGGCTTTGTCGTCACCGCCGTGCTGTCGATCCCGGCCTTGTGGTTCGCGACCGCCGCCGTCTTCCCCGACATGGAGGCGATCATCACGGTCAAGGCCGCGACCGGCGCTGCCGCCAACGCCGTCGCCGCGCCGACGAACTTCACCGGGCGCGCGCTGTTCTACTGCATGCTCGTCGGCCTTGCGGTCACGGGGCTGATCGTCTGGATCACCGAATATTACACCGGCACCGGCTATCGCCCGGTCAAGTCGATCGCGCGCGCGAGTGACAGCGGACACGGCACCAACGTCATCCAGGGCCTCGCGATCAGCATGGAGTCGACGGCATTGCCGACGCTCGTCATCGTCGCCGGCATCATCGCCAGCTTCCAGCTTGCGGGGCTCATCGGCATCGCCTTTGCCGCGACCGCGATGCTCGCGCTTGCCGGGATGGTCGTCGCATTGGACGCCTACGGCCCGGTTACCGACAACGCGGGCGGCATCGCCGAGATGGCGGGCCTCGACCCCGAAGTTCGCGAGCGCACCGACGCGCTCGACGCCGTCGGCAACACGACCAAGGCGGTGACCAAGGGCTATGCGATCGGGTCGGCGGGCCTTGCCGCGCTCGTCCTGTTCGCGACTTACACCGAGGATCTGCGGCAGTTCTTTGCCGACGTGCCGGTCGATTTCACCCTGTCGAACCCATATGTCGTCGTCGGGCTGCTGCTCGGCGCATTGCTGCCATATCTGTTCGGCGGCATGGCAATGACGGCGGTCGGGCGCACCGCGAGTGCGGTCGCGCAGGACATTCGTGCACAGTTCCGCGAGAACCCCGGCATCGCCGACCGCAGCGTTCGACCCGATTATGCCCGCACCGTCGGCCTCGTCACGGCGGGCGCGATCCGCGAGATGATCGTCCCGTCGCTGCTCCCCGTGCTCGCCCCCGTCGTCGTCTATTTCGCGGTGACGGCGGTGTCGACGCAGGGCAACGGCTTCGCCGCGCTCGGCGCGCTGCTGATGGGCGTCATCGTCTCAGGCCTCTTCGTCGCGATCTCGATGACGAGCGGCGGCGGCGCGTGGGACAACGCGAAAAAGGTTATCGAGCAGGGCGCGTACGGCGGCAAGGGCTCGCCCGCCCACCAGGCCGCCGTGACGGGCGACACCGTCGGCGACCCGTACAAGGATACGGCCGGCCCGGCGGTCAACCCGATGATCAAGATCACGAATATCGTTGCGCTGCTGTTGCTGGCGGCGCTGGCGGGCTCGTAGCGCGGCCAGCGGGCCAAGCCGCCGAACCCAGCCGACAGCTCGGCTTTGCCGCGACGCGCTTGCAACTAACTCAAGGGCACGGGCAAAGCCCGCGCTTTCGTCGGACGGGTTCGACGGCCTCACGCCGCCGCCCCGCCGTCCGTATGTCGCGCGAGGCGCAGCGTCGCGTACGAACGCCAAGCGGCGTTCCTGCGCTACTCCGCGCCGCGCTCCACACGCTCCATATCGTCGTCACTCAACCCGAAATGATGCCCCACCTCGTGCACGAGCACGTGGGTGACCAGCGCCTCCAGTGACTCCCCCGTCTCGCACCATTCCTCGAGCAGCGGGCGGCGGTAGAGGAAGATGATGTCGGGGAGCGCGCCGGTGGGGACGTCGCCCTTCAGCCCGACGTGGCGGCCCTGATAGAGGCCAAGGATGTCGAATTCGGTCTCCAGCCCCATCTCGGCCATCACCTCAGCATCGGGAAAATCCTCGACGCGGAGGAGGACCGGGCCGAGCCAGTCGCGGAACCGATCGGGCAGCCGCTCGACCGCGATCTGCGCCAGCGCGTCGATGTCGGCGAGGCTGGGGGGCAGGGTTTGACGGTCGGTCATCGGCAGCGGCATAAGCGAGATGCCCGCCGCCGCCAAGCGACTGCACCAGGAGCCCAGCCATGATCGCCAAGCTCGTCGACGCCGAAATCGAACTCGCACTCGCTGCCCTGCCGGGGTGGAACCGCGACGGCGACGCGATTGCGCGACACTATAAATTCGCCGATTTCACCCACGCCTTCGCGTTCATGACACGCGTGGCGCTGCTCGCCGAGAAGGCCGACCATCACCCCGAATGGTCGAACGTCTATAACAAGGTCAACATCCGCCTGACGACGCACGACGCCGATGGGCTAACCGCGCGCGACATCGATCTGGCGCGGGCAATCGACGGGTAGCCTTAAGCGACGGTCGTATCGTCGATCGGCGCGCCCGGACCGTTCTTCTTCAGCGACTCGATCGCGTGCATCGCCGACGTTTTCGACGAATAGCCTTCGGTCGAGAACATGACCTCGCTGTTGTATTTGAAGCGGACGCGGAACTCGCCGGCCTTGTCCTTGTAGACTTCGAACTTGTGCGCCATCGCCCGTCTCCTGCGGTTGTCTGCCGCACACGTTCGCGGGCGCGGCGCGGCGAGTCAATCAGCTTCAGGGTAACAGCGCGTACACCACGCACGCCGAGGCTTGCAGGCGTTCGAGCGGCGGCTGGAGCGTCACTTGCACATTCGCGGCCTGTTGTTCGAGCGACGGTGCGGGTGGCGGCGCCGGCGCGGAAGCCACTGAATTCATGACGTCGTCCCGCGCGGCAAATCGGCTCGGTCGCTCGACATCGGTCGGCACCGTGCCGCCGACATAGCTTGGCCAACCGGCAAAGACCTGAGTTGCGCAGATCCCGCCCGACGGATCGACGATCTTGGGTGCCCCGAGCCGTCCGCCGCTCGCCTCGACCGACAGCCGCGCCCGCCGCGCCGCGTCGCGAACGGCTTCGCCCTGAAGCCACGTCTTGGTCGCATTGTCGGGTTCGAGGCTGAAGCCGACGCCGCCGATCGCGCTCGGCTTGGCCGCGACGACGAGGCGGTACGCGCGTTCGAGCACCGCCATGTCGCGCACCTCGATCGCGAGGACCGCTGTCACCTCATAGCGGTCAATCTTGTCGGCGCGGGCGTTGTCGACGAGCGCGCCGTCCTTCTGGCGGTACTGATCGTACAGCGGGCGCGTCGCAAATGTCGTCGTCAGCCGGACGCGCTCGGCCCCGATGCCGCGCAATGCCGCATCGAGATCGCGCACCTTCTTGGCAGCCGCATTGTTCGCGTCGGCGACCTCGCGCTCGACTGCGCTGAACTGGGCGGTGAGACGCGCGCGGTTGGCGGGGATCTCGGTGCGGACCTCGCCGAGCGACGCGACGACGGGCTCGCGCATCCACCATGGGGCGGGAACATAGCGCTGGCCAAGTTCGGCGGGCGGAACCTGTGCGGCGGCGGGCGCGGCGAACAGCAACGCCGCGAGCAGCGTCGACCTCACCGCGGGGCCATGCGGATCGCGCCGTCGATGCGGACATCCTCGCCGTTGAAATAGCTGTTGCGGCACATTTCGAGGGCCAGGCTCGCATATTCGCTGGCGTTACCGAGGCGCTTGGGGAAGGGAACCGACGCCGCGAGCGCGTCCTTCACCTTGTCCGGCGCCCCCTGCATCAGCGGCGTGTTGAAGATGCCGGGCAGGATCGTGTTGACGCGGATGCCTTCGCCCATCAGGTCGCGCGCGATCGGCAGCGTCATGCCGACGACGCCGCCCTTCGACGCGCTATACGCCGCCTGCCCCATCTGCCCGTCCTCGGCGGCGACGCTCGCGGTGTTGACGATGACGCCGCGCTCGCCGTCGGCCATCGGCGCCAGCGTCAGCATGCCCGCAGCCGATTTGGCGACGCAGCGAAACGTGCCGACCAGATTGATCTGGATGATCATGTTGAATGCATCGAGCGGGAAGTGCTTGATTTCGCCGGTCTCGCGGCTGCGGCTCGCCGTCTTGGCGGCGTTGCCGGTGCCGGCGCAGTTGATCAGGATCCGCTCCTGCCCGTGCGCCGCCCGCGCCGCCGCAAAGCCGGCGTCGACCGACTCGTCGCTGGTGACGTTGACGTTGCAGAACACTCCGCCGATGTCTGCGGCGACGGCTTCGCCCTTGGCCGCGTTCATGTCGAAGATCGCGACCTTGACCCCGACCGCTGCGAGCGCGCGCGCCGTCGCCTCGCCCAGACCGCTCGCGCCGCCGGTTACCACTGCTGCACAGCCGTTCAATTCCATCGTCGCTCTCCCTGCGGTTTATCCGGTTATGCCGGGGTCACGAGTCGGGCGCCAGTGTCGTCTTGGCCGACCGCGCAACCGCCGCCTCGCGGACGGCGAGGTAGATCGTCGCGCCGAGGATGATCGCCCCGCCGCCGAGGGTGAGCGCGTCGTACCGCTCCCCGAACACGACGATGCCGCCGAGCGTGATCAGCCCGAAGCGGACGAAATCGTACGGCAGGACGGCCGATGCCGGAGCGGACGCAAAGGCGAAGGAAAGGCCGAGCTGACCGACCGCCGCAAGCACGCCGATCGCCGCGAGCAGGCCCCACGCCAGCGGCGACGGCCAGCTCCAGACGAAGGCGGCGACGAGCCCCGACGGCACGAGCATCAGGACGAACGACCATGCCGCGACGCTGCGCGGATCGTCGCGCCCGACGAGGGCGCGGATCGCGACGTAGGAGAAGGCGGTCGCCGCTGCCGATACCAATGCAGCGGCAATTCCCGGCGTCAGGGGTAGCGCACCGGGACGGACGACGACGAGCATCCCGGCAAAGCCGACGGCGAGGGCGATGCCGCGACGGCGGTGGATGCGCTCGCCCAAAAACAGCATCGCGCCGACGGTGGCGAACAGCGGCGCGGTGTAATTGATCGCCAGCGCGGTCGCGAGTGGGGCATTGGCCACCGCATAGAAGGTCGCGAGCGTCGCCAGCAGCCCCGACGACGCGCGCCGCAAGTTGGGCCACGCGCGCGCCGGGTCGAGCAGCGCCGGGCGGCGAAGCAGCATCGGGGTAAGCGCGAGGAGGCCGAACAGGTTGCGGAAGAAGACGACTTCGAACGGATGGACGGAGCGGCTGGCGACGCGGATCACCATCCACATGACGGCGAAGCTGACGCACGCGAGCAGCATCCACGCGGGGCCGCGGGCCGAGGGGGGTAGGGGGATCACGGGACGGGCTTAGGGCAGGCGGGCGTTGTGGGCAAAGTGGTGCGGTGCGCGCGAGGCGCTAAGGCAAGGGGTCGCGGCAAAGCCGCGCCGTCGGACGGGTTCGGGCGGGAAGGTCGCCCGACCCGCCGTCCGGGCTTCGCGCGAGTCGGTGGCAGCGTGGTGATCGCAAGCGCAATCACCACGCTGCCACCGCCGCCCTCAGCCGTCCAGCATCTGGCTCAAGCGGGCGACGTCTGCATCGAGTTCGCGGTCGGCGGCGCGCAAGGCGTCGATGCGCTTGACTGCGTGCATCACCGTCGTGTGGTCGCGCCCGCCGAAGCGTCGTCCGATTTCAGGGAGCGACCGCGGGGTCAGGCGTTTGGCGAGGTACATCGCGACCTGACGCGGGCGGGCGACTTCGCGGGCGCGCCGCGCCGACAGCAGGTCGGCGAACTTGAGATGGTAATAGTCGGCGACGCGGCGCTGGATATCCTCGATCGTCACCTTCTTCTCGTGCGAGCGCAAAAGATCGGCGAGCGTTTCGCGGGTGAAGTCGATCGTGACGGGCTTGCCGACGAGCCGGGCGTAGGCGACGACGCGGTTGAGCGCGCCTTCGAGCTCGCGGACGTTGGCGGTGATTCGCCGGGCGAGGAATTCGACGACATCGTCGGGCACCGTCAGCGTCGGTCCGAGCGTATCCCTGAGCCCGGCGACCTTGGCGTGGAGGATGTTGAGGCGCAGCTCGTAGTCGGCGGCGTTAATATCGGCGACAAGGCCCCACGCCATCCGGCTGAGAATCCGGTCCTGGATGCCGTCGAGATTTTGCGGCGACCGGTCGGCGGTGATCACCAGCCGTTTCCCGGCGCTGATGATCTCGTTCATCGTGTGGAACAGCTCTTCCTGCGTCGATTCCTTGCCGGCGATGAACTGGACGTCGTCGATCATCAGCAGGTCGACCGAACGCAACCGCTGTTTGAAAGTGACGGTGTCCTTGGCGCGCAGCGCGGCAAGGAAGTCGTTCATGAACTTCTCGGCGGAGAGGTACGCGACCTTCGCGTTCGGCAACCGCGCCCGAAACTCGCCGCCGATCGCGTGCATCAGATGAGTCTTGCCGAGCCCGGTCGTGCCGTGGAGGAACAACGGGTTGAAGCTGATCGGCCCGCCGTCGGCCAGCGTCCGCGCGGCGTTGTAAGCGAGCTCGTTCGACTTGCCGACGACGAAATTCGAGAAGCTGTACCGCGGTTCGAGCGCCGCACACGGCGCTGCCGCCACGGCAACGGTTGGGAGAGTGGCGTCGGTCGGGATAACGACCAGCGTGACATGGCGCACATCGCCGTCCTGCGCCGTCCACAGGACGCGCAACCGGTCGAGATAGTGATTCGCCACCCAGTCGGCGTGGAACGCCGTCGGCAGGGCGAGCCGGACAGTATCGTCGTCGACCGCGACGAAGCTGATCGGCGCGAGCCAGTTGTCGAAGGTCCGCGCGCCGCATTCGTGACGCAGCAGCGACCGCACCGTGTCCCACATCGATTCGGGACTTCGCGCGCCGATCGCGCCGACCGCAGCATCGCGACCCATCGTGGACCAGTTCGTTGCCATGTCGGTCTAGTCTGCTCCCCTTGCCTCATCGACATGGCCCGACGCTCCCCCAAAAGTGCATTTTTGCACCCCCGGCAGTGGTCACCGAACGCATTTTTATGAGGACTCGTACCTCGCGGCATTGCTGCCGTCGCGGCCACTAACCACCGCGCGAAAGGCGGATCAAGGGCCGAAAATTTGCCCGAATTCAAATAAATTCGTTGACACGCAAACCCGCCAAAATCGCGGTCAGGTGGCCAAACGACTGATATTCCGTGAAGGTTTAGTGACGGTTGCGTTACGCGAAAACGCCACCGAGTCGCGCCGGTCCGCGCAAGTCATTGACCCCAAACACACGAAAGCCGCCTGACTCGGGCGGCTTTGCTGTCACATGACAAATGCGGGCTGGATCAGCCCAGCGCCTTGACCCGCTTGGCCAGCCGCGAAATTTTCCGCGCCACGGTGTTCTTGTGCATGACGCCCTTGGCGACGCCGCGCATCAGCTCGGGCTGAGCGGCGAGCAGGGCCGCCTTGGCGGAGTCGGACGTGCCGCTATCGATCGCCGACTCGACCTTCTTGACGAACGTGCGGATGCGGCTGACGCGCGCCTTGTTGATCGCGGCGCGACGGTCATTCCGCCGAATGCGCTTTTCAGCCTGTGGGGTATTCGCCATTCTCGTCCTCAAACCTTCGGTCGTGGGCACGGCACGCCGTTCCACGGGAGCGCGCCTGTTAAAGGGCGCGGCGGGTCAGGTCAAGCGACGCCGTCGTGATTGGTGTCGTCAGCGCCCGGTGAAAGCAGGTGGGCGCTTGGCGACGAACGCCGCCATGCCTTCCTTTTGATCGGCGGTGCCGAACAGGCCGTGGAACAGGCGGCGTTCAAAGCGCACGCCCTCGGCGAGGCTCCCCTCGTCGGCGCGCGCGACTGCTTCCTTCGCCGCCATCACCGACAGCCGCCCATAACCGGCGATCGTCGTTGCGGCGGCGATCGTCTCGGCCATCAGGTCGCCCGCCGGATAGACGCGTGCGACAAGGCCGATCCGCAGGGCTTCGGCAGCGTCGATCATCCGCCCCGTCAGGATCAGGTCCATCGCCACCGCCTTGCCGACCGCGCGGGTCAGTCGCTGGGTGCCGCCCGCTCCCGGGATCGTCCCCAGCTTGATTTCGGGCTGGCCGAACTTTGCCGACTCGGCGGCAAAGATCGTGTCGCACATCATCGCGACCTCGCACCCGCCGCCGAGCGCGAAGCCGTTGACGGCGGCGATCACGGGCGTACGCGTGCGGGTCAATTCCTCCCACGTCGCGGTAATGAAGTCGTCGCCGTAAGCATCGGCGAAAGTCTTGGTCGCCATTTCCTTGATGTCGGCTCCGGCAGCAAACGCCTTGCCCGTGCCGGTCAGTACGATGCAGCCGATGTCGGGGTCAGCGTCGAACAGGCGCAGCGCCTTGCCGAGATCGCTCGTCAGCTGGTGGTTGAGCGCGTTGAGTGCCTCGGGGCGGTTCAAGGTAATGACGGCGACGCGGCCATGCGTTTCGGTCAGGATCGTGTCGTACATCGCAGGTTCCTCAGCGTTGGCAGCGGGGGCAGAAGAAGGTCGATCGACCCCCCTGGACGATGCGTTCGACCATAGCATGCCCGTCGGAGCACGGCTCGCCCTCGCGACCATAGACGCAGAATTGCGCGTGATAATGGCCGAGCGTCCCGTCGAGCTGGGCGTGATCGCGCAGTGTCGATCCCCCGGCGGCGATCGAGGCGGTCAGGGTCTGGCGGATCGCCGGAACGAGCTTCGCCAGCTTCGTCGCTGACACGCTGCCCGCTGGCCGGCGCGGGTCGATGCGCGCGATGAACAGCGCCTCGCACGCATAGATGTTGCCGATGCCCGCGATGATCCGCTGGTCGAGCAGGAGCGGCTTGATCGGCGCGGCGCGGTCGGCGAACTTGGCCTTTAGATACGCGGGCGTCAGATCGGGGCCGAACGGCTCGGGGCCGAGCGGGGCCAGCGACGGATAGGCGGCGAGATCGGCGGTCGGGACGATGTCGAGGCTGCCGAAGCGCCGCGCATCGTTGAACGCGACGACATGGCCGTCGTCGAGGGTGAAAACGACATGATCGTGCTTGCCGCGGTCAGGCGGGTCGAGCCGCATCCGCCCCGACATGCCGAGGTGGAAGACGAGCGTGTCGTCGCGGTCGGTCGCGATCAGCCCGAACTTGGCGCGGCGCTCGACCCCGGTGACGACCGCCCCGGTCAACCGCTGGACGAGACCGTCTGGGAACGGCCGCCGCAACCCCTCGCGGTGGAGCTCGACGCGCGCCAGCCGCCGCCCGATGAGGATGGGACGCAGGCCACGCACGACCGTTTCGACTTCGGGGAGCTCGGGCATTCTGTCAGCGCTCGCGGGCGAAGCGGCGCCAGCGCTTCACGATCAGGTGCGGGAAACGGATCTTGAACGCCTCCAGCTCGTCGCGGCTGCTGGGATCGGGTTCGCGCGCGAGCCAGTAGCGATAGCCCGCCATGTCGCCGCGATTGCGTCGATCAATGGCGAGGTTTTGGCAAGCCGTCGGGTGTTTGCGTGCGGCAGCCCGCCGCGCCCATCGCTCGGCCAGCCAACGGTTGCGCGGTGTTTCGTTGGGTTCGTAAACTGTCAGAAGCCGCGCCAGTTCAAGTTGCGCGTAACCATTGCCGAGCAGCGCCAGCCGCCACAGTATCGGCATCAAGTAGCCGGCTGCCTTCCGCTCTTCGATCGCGACCACCCGCTGCCACAGCCGTTCCTCATAATCATTGCGGCCCAATGTCAGCATACACGCGGCATATGGCGCGTTTGCCCGCGTGCCAAGCCTCGGCTAACAGCGCTGGCATGACCGAGACCGTCAGCTACGGCTTCCAGGAAGTCGCTCCCGAGGAAAAGACACGCCGCGTGACGAGCGTGTTCGAGCGCGTCGCCAGGCGCTACGACCTGATGAACGACTTGATGAGCGGCGGGCTCCACCGCGGGTGGAAGGACGAATTCGTCCGCATGGTCGCCCCGCGCGGCGGCGAGGCGGTGCTCGATATGGCGGGCGGGACCGGCGACATCGCCTTCCGCATGGCGAAGGCCGGAGCGGCGGTGACCGTCGCCGACATCAACCCGGTGATGCTCGGCGTCGGGCAGGAGCGCGCGGCCAAGCGCGACATCCACGGCCTGACGTGGAGCGAGCAGAATGCCGAAACGCTGACCTTCGCCGACCGCAGCTTCGACGCCTATACGATCGCCTTCGGCATCCGCAACGTCACCGACATTCCCGCTGCGCTGCGCGAGGCGCACCGCGTGCTGAAGTTCGGCGGGCGGTTCTTC